>NZ_LLZH01000008.1:0-31744 GCF_001509495.1 Actinoplanes awajinensis subsp. mycoplanecinus
CACAGCCTGACAACCCACCAAACACCGACCGGGGCCCCGCCCCGGCCAGCGATACCACCTGCACACAAACCCGCACACCAGGTCGTATTTTCCGGTCAGCACCAGCCGAGCTGCCGCGCGCCGCTCAGTGGCGCGTCTCAACCGGGTGGTCGTCGCCGGACGGATCGAAGGTCAGCGTGAGCGTGCTCTGGTAGGCGGCCGGGCTGTGCGGGGTGGCGACCTGGTCCGGTGGTTCGGCGCCGACGCCCGGCCAGGCCTTCAGCGCCCGGTAGTCGAACCCGTCCTGGTCGCCCTGCTCCGCGCGGAAGGAGACCTGCTGGCCGGGCGTCAACTCCCGGAATCCCTCGACCGCGATGGCGGAGAAGTGCACCCAGCAGCCGCCCGGCACGTCGGGGCCGTCGATCACGCCCCAGCCCTCGTCCGGGTCGAAGCTGCGCACCACACCCATGCTCGTCATGGGTTCATCCTGCGGTACGCCCGGGCCAGCGTGTGGAACGACTCCTTTGGTTCCCAGTGCCAATCCGATGACGGGTCGCCGGGCCGGTCCCGGATCGGCTTGACCAGGGCGTAACTGGCCATGTCGAGGTCGTAGCGCGGCTCGCGGCGGTGCTCGGACTCCGGGGTGACGAACGTGAACGCCAGCGCCGAGTACAGGTTCAGCGCCTCGAAGGCCGCGAGCGCGCTCGCCAGATAGTGCGCCTGGGTCCGCTCGCTGCGCCGCAGGTCGCCGATGATCTCGGGCGGGTCCTGGTCGTAGTCGACGACGTCCCACCCCATGCCGCCCCGCTCCGGCGCGCCCTCGAACGTGCAGGTCCCGAACTCCATGATGGCCAGGGGCTTGCCGGGACGGAGGTGGCGCCTGAGGTCGCGCAGGTAGCCGGCCTGGCTCGGGAAGTATCCGTAGTAGTCGAGCCCGACGATGTCGAAGAGGTCCCAGTCGACGTCCTCGTCCTCTGCTGCCGCGTACGTCATCTTGCCCTTGAAGACGGCCCGGCCGACGCCGGCGGCCCGCGCGGTGAAGCGGCGCAGGCGCGCGATCATCTGAACCGGGTCGAAGTTCCCGTTCTGCAGGTTCGCGATCCGCTCCAGGATCGTGTCGCCGGGAACGATGCCCGGGACGAACAGCAGGAACTCGCATCCGACGCTCAGATGGACTCCGGCGCCCTGGCGGCGCAGCCGTTCGGCGAACCGGCCGGTCTCCGCGAGGTGGTCGAGGATCTCCGCCTCGGGCCGGTCGCCGAGCGTCGGCTCCAGCCAGACGTGCAGCCCACGTTCCGCGGCCTCGGCGGCGGTGGCGGTGAGCTCGTCGACCCCGGAACCGGTGACCTTGACGGCGTTGGCGTGCAGGTCGTGCCGGATGGCCCGCAGGTCGTGGCGCATGCGGTGAGCGCTCCAGGTCTCGCCGACCTCATAGACGACGCCCCGCAGGGCCAGGCCGCGCCGTGGCGTGGCCGCCTCCGTCGCCGCCGAGGGCAGGAGCGCCGCGCCGCTCGCCGCCGCGGCCAGGCCGAGAAACTGTGCTCGGGTGAAGGTCATGCGCCCAGCCTGGTGCGCGGCCCGGCATCCCGGCGACGGCCGATGGTTCAGGCAGGACCGACCAAGGTATAGGCCACGCCGACCTCGGTCTGCTCCTCAGTCCGCGGCGCGGTGCCGCCCGCCACCACCGCTGTGGATCTGATCAGGAACGGTCGGGCTGGGAGGTGTCTCCTCGGCGGTGTCGGCCCAGGCGAACGGGTCCGCCGCCACGTCGGTGCGGAGGTCCTGCAGCCAGTTCTCCAGGCCTTCGGCCGGTTTGCCGTCGGCCGGCTGCGCGGGATGCTCATGAGGTTCCATTAGCTGCGTGCTCCGATCATTCGGGTGCGGTCCGGATGATCCGACGATAACGCTGCTGTGCGAGTCCGCTCGGACTCGCCGAAATTCGCGGGCACTCGCTGACAACCCACGCACGTCCCCGGGCGTACTTGGATTGACGGAAGGAGAGCGAGTGCGGACGAAGAACTTCGACGGGCTGGACGTGTTCGTCGCGGAGCGCGGCAGCGCGTTGCTGGCCACCGCGGTGTTCCTGACCGGCAGCCGGGTCGCGGGCGAGGACCTGCTGCAGGCGGCGCTGGAGCGGCTCATGCGCAAGTGGCACCGGGTGCGCGGTGATCCGGAGGGCTACCTGCGGCGGATGTTGTACCACCTGGCGGTGGACCGGTGGCGGGTCCGCCGCCGTCAGCCGGAAGTGCTGATGGACGTCGATCCGGGCAGTCACCCGGACGGTACCGAGGACTTGCATCTGCGGGAGGTGCTCCTCCAGGCGCTGGCGGCGTTGCCACCGCGGCAACGGGTGGTGCTGGTGCTGCGGTACTGGGAGGAGCTCAGCGAGGCGGAGATCGCGGCGGCGCTGGGGTGCTCGGCGGGCACGGTCAAGTCCTCGGCCTCGCGGGGGTTGGCCCGCCTGCGTGAGCTGACCGCCGGCGTGTGGGCGCTCGACGAACTTCTCACCGAAACGGAGCAGAGCAGATGACCGGACGACTGCAGCAGCGGCTCACCGACGAGTTCCACGAGTACGCGGCCGGCGTCCGCCTCGACACGGACGTCTTGGGGGCCGCCGCGTCCCGTCATCATCGGCGGACGAACGTGCGCCGGGCGGTGACCGCGGGCGGGGTGCTCGGGGTGGCGGCCGTGCTGAGCGGGGTCCTGGTACTCAGCGACACCGGGCAACCGCCGCGGGCCGGGGATCGGCCGGTCGCCTCGGCGCCGGCGTTGCAGCTGGCCGCGGCGGTGCAGGCCACGACGCGGTCCAGCTTCGGGCTGGGGATCACCGTCACGCGCTCCTACGAGACCGGCCGGCTCAAGGGGTACACCGAGAGCTCGGAGTATCAGGGGGCGTTCGACGCGGGCGCCGACCGGGGATACCTGCGGATCGGGCCGACCCGGGTCCGCGGCAAGGCGGTGGGCACCCCGGTCCCGATCGAGGTGCGGATCATCGGCGACGACGTGTTCGTGGGGCGCCCGGACACCAATGTCTGGAAACGACAGGTCAAGCGATCGGATCTGGCCGTCGTGCTCGGCACCGCGACGCCGGCGACGTCGTCGCTGGTCAATGACCTGACGGTGGATCCGCGAGTGCTGCTGGAGACGTTGCGGACTCTTGGCAGCACCACTCCGGCGGGGCGGTCGGGCAGCGGGAGTGCGGCGGTCGACACGTACACGTTCAGCTATCCGGTGGCCGCTGACGCCTCGACCGCCGAGCACCAGGTCACCGGCGTTGTCGAGGTGGGGGCGGATTCGCAGCTGCTGGCCAGGATCGTCCAGGAGACCACGACGACGGGTGCGGATCCGTCCGTGGCCGACCGTCAGCCGCTGAGCTGGCGGACCGTGATCACGTTCGCCGACTACGGCACCGCGGTCCAGGTCGACAGACCGGTTCCGATCGGGAACTGACCGCGGTTTTCAAGGGCGATTTTCGTACGAGTAAAAAGCCGGTGCCCGGCTGCTCCTTGGGGGGAGAAGCAGCCGGGCCGTCGGCGTCAGTTGGGGGAACCGACGCCGGTCAGGATCCGGCTGCGGATGTAGCGGCCGGATTCGGTCAGCACGCCGGTGCCCTTGAACGTGGTGCCGGCGCAGGTGCCCTGCTTGAACGCGGAGTTGGTCTCCCGCCCGTCGGAGAGGCTCCACATCGCGTAGCTGATCTTCAGGCTCTTCAGCAGGTCGAGCCAGGCGGTGGTGCTGGTGAAGTCGTTGCCGCCGTCGCCGGTGAACGTCTGTGTGCCGAACTCGCTGACGAACAGCGGCAGGCTCTTCGCCGCCCGGGCCACCGCGGCCCGCCGGTCCGCGCCGTGTGATGCGGCGTAGAAGTGGAACGTGTACATCACGTTCTTGAAGGTCACCGGGTCGTCGATGATCTCCTGCTCGGTGGCGCCGTCGGTCAGGCCCAGCGAGGAGAAGCCGCGGGTGCCGACGAGCACCACGCTGTTCGGCGCGTTCTTGCGGATCACCGGGATGACCTGGTCGGCGTAGGACTTGATGGCGTCCCAGCTGACCCCGTTCGGCTCGTTGGCGACCTCGTAGATGACGTTGTTGTTGCCCGCGTGCTTGGCGGTCACGTCGGCGAAGAACGTCTTGGCCAGGCCGAGGTTGAAGTTCGGGTCACCCGGCGTGAGGATGTGGAAGTCCACGATCACGTAGAGGCCGAGCTTGGTGGCGGTGTCCACCAGCCCGTTGACCTTGGCGGTGAACCCGGCCGGGTCGCTGGCCAGGCCGCCCTCCTGGACGTACATCGAAAGCCGGATGAAGTCGGCGTTCCAGTCGTTGCGGATCGCGTCGAGCGAGCCGGCGTTCACGCAGTTCGGGAAGAACTGCAGCCCGTGGCTGCTCATGCCGCGCAGCTGGATCGCCGTGCCGTTCTTGTTGCACAGCTTCGTGCCGCACACGCTGAGCTGGCCGTTGACCGCGACCGGGGTTCCGGACGACGGCGCCGCGGTGACGGTGGCGGCCGGGGGAGCGACGGTCGGCGCCTTGGTGGCCGGCGCGGTGGTGGGCGCCTTGGTGGCCGGGGTGGTCGGCTTGACCGTCGGCGCCGTCGTCTTCGTGGCGGTCGGCATCGCGGTGGGCTGCTGTGCCGAGGCGCCGCCGCTGGTGTTCAGCGTGCAGGTGGCCACCTTGGCGGCGTTCAGGTTCGGCCGCGCCGCGTTGCGCCCGATCGCGATCTCGATCCGGTCGATGGTGGCGACCCGCTTGTCCCGCAGCGGCCCGAGGATCGCGTTCTGGATGAAGTTCTTGCCGCCCTGCCCGACGGTGCTGCGCAGCCGGTTGTTCGCCTCGGTGATCTGCGTGTTGAGCAGCTGCAGGTTGCGCTGCACGTCGGCACGCTGCTGGGCGGGCACCGCGACGGTGACCTTCACCTGCGGGCAGTTCACCGTCGGCACCGCCTGGCCGGCCGAGGCGACGCCGATCCCGACTCCCGCCGCGACCACGGCGACACCGGCCACCGCCACGACCTGCCACCGGCGGACCCGGGTGCGGGCTTTCTGCAACCGTGATCTGTACATTGGTATCCCGCACCTTCTGCCGTCCGAGCTTCGTTACGGACAGCAATACGGGAGCGCTCCCATCAGCGGATCAACCGTTCTTTGATCTTTTCCGGCCGCACCGTTGCTTCCCGCGACGGTCCGATGGCCGACGAACCCCTCGGCGACCGTCACCATCGCGAGCAGGATGCAGGCGTGGATGGCGACACCACGACGGCGGACTCCCCGGGACTCAGCCCGCTGACGGGCGCGTTCCTGGCGAACGCGGCGATCGTGCTGGCCGTGGCCGGTGGGCTGATCTACGGGCTGGTCGCCCTCGGCTACGACAGGTTCTATCGCACGCTGGATTTCGCCGGAGGACGTCGGGCTGGACCAGCGCCGGATCATCGCGCACGCCGCCATCGCGCTCGCGCTCTTCGTGTCCGCCCTGGTCGGTCTGTTCGCCGTGATCCACGCGACGTTGTCGTGGTTCCTGCAGGAGACGGCGCCGGTGACGACCCTGTGGATCAGCGTGGCGGCACTGGCCGGTCTGGGCCCGGTCGTGCTCGGCGCGACGACAGCCCCGATCCTGTTCGCCGCGCCCTTCCGTACCACCACCGCTGGCGTGACCGCCGGGGTGATCGTCACCGCGGCAGCCACGATCGTGCTGCGGCGCTACGCCGGCACGCCGGAGCGGAAACGTGCGGTGGCGCTGCTGTGGGTGGCGGTGATCGCGCTGTCGTACGGCGCGAGCGTCCGGTTCGCCACCGCCCGGATGGCCGGACTGGCCCGTCAGGTCGCATCGGGGCGGCCGATCCCGCCGGCCGGGCTGACCCTGACGTTCGACGTGCACGCCGACCCGGTGTGTGTCCGGGACGGCACCGCCGAGTTCTTCGCGCTCTACCTCGGCGAGAGTGACGGCTGGATCGCGTTCTACCAGCCGAGCCTGGGCAGCACGATCCGGCGTGCCAAGGACGGCCTGCGGCTGGCCTTCATCCCGCCGGCGACGTCGTCGACCCGGACCTGTGGCTGACGCCGGCCCTCTTGACGGGCAACATGTTTGTCACAAAACTGTGCGGATGGCAGGGGCCGATCTCGATGCAGCGCGGCTGGCGGCGGTGATCTCGCCGCTGCGCCGGACGCTGCTCGCCGCCGCGCGGGCCGCCGAGCGCCTGCCGGAGATACCGGACCCGCAGATCGAGATCATCCGGGCGCTGCCCCGGGGGACCGTTGCCGGGCCCGGTGAGCTGGCCGGACGCCTCGGGATGAGCCGCCCCACGGTCAGCAACCTGCTCACCACGATGGAGGCGAACGGGCTCGTCGAGCGCCGTCCGCGCCCCGGCAACCGCCGTCACGTCGAGGTGCTCGCCACCGCGAAGGCCCTCGACCTGTTCGACCGTTTCGACCTGGCGAGCGGGATGCTGCTCGGCGGCGCCGCGGCCACCCTGTCCGCGGCGGACCGGTCCGCGCTCGCCGCCGCGCTGCCCGCGCTGGAACGCCTGCGCGAGGCGCTCACCCGTCCCGAGGAGATCCCATGAGCACGGTGCGACAGCGGTTCGGCCGCTGGGTGCAGGCCCGGATGCTGCCCGGCCTCACCCCCGGCCCCTGCGACATCACCGTCCGGAAGGACCTGCGCGTCCCGATGGACGACGGCGTCGAGCTGCTCGCCAACCTGATCACTCCGGTCGGCGACGCCGATCCACGGTTGCCGACGATCGTGATCCGTGGGCCGTACGGTCGCAGTGGTCCGGTCGCGGGTGAAGCGCGTGCCCTGGCCCGGGAGGGTTTTCCGGTGCTGTTCCAGAGCTGCCGGGGCACCTGGGGCTCCGGAGGGGTCTTCACCCCGCAGGTCGACGAGCAGCGCGACGGCCTGGCCACCCACCGCTGGGTGCGCCGGCAGCCGTGGTTCACCGGCGCGGTCGCCACGTTCGGGCCCAGCTACATGGGTTACACCCAGTGGGCGGTGTCCGCGGACCCCGAGCTGGCGCCGGACGCGCTCTGCCTGCTGGTGACGATGCCCGACTTCGGCGCGATCACCTGGGACAACGGCGCGTTCGCGCTGCGCAACGCGCTCGGCTGGACGCAGATGATGGACCGGATGATCCGCCGGGACATGATCCCGCTCGGCCTGGCCATGGTGCGCCCCGACCCCAAGCTGGGCCGGGCCTTCGGCGCGCTCCCGCTCAGCGCCGGCGACACCGCGGCGACCGGCCGGGCCGTGCACTGGTACCAGGACTGGGTCGGCCACGAGCGGCTCACCGACGAGTACTGGACCCAGCAGTCACACACCGCCGTGGTCCCCGCCGTCACCGCCCCGATCTACATGATCACCGGCTGGTACGACATCTTCCTGCCCTGGCAGCTGCGCAACCACGCCCAGCTCACCGCGGCCGGCCGGCCGCCACGGCTCACCGTCGGGCCGTGGGGGCACACGTCCCGGGGCATGGGCGGGCCGGCCGTCGGTGAGGCGGTGGCGTTCCTCAAGGAGCAGTTCGCCGGGGCGCCGGACGAGCGGTCCGCGCTGGTCCGGGCATACCTGACCGGCGCCGACCGGTGGCACGACCTGCCGTCCTGGCCGCCACCGGGTGTCACGGCCCAGCAGTGGAACCTGCACGAGAGCGGCCGGCTCGCCCCGGAGCCGCCGGCCGGGGGCGTGACCACCTATGTGTACGACCCGGCCGACCCGACGCCGGCCGTCGGCGGCCCCAGCCTGCTGCCGAACTCCGGGCCGGTCGACAACGTCGCGCACGAGACCCGGGCCGACGTGGCGGTCTTCCGCGGCGACCCGCTGGCCGCGCCGGTCACGATCGCCGGCGAGCCGGTGGCCCGGATCCGGTTCCGGTCGTCGCAGCCGAGCGCGGACGTCTTCGTCCGGATCTGTGACGTGCACCCGGACGGCCGCTCGATGACCGTCTGTGACGGCATCCGCCGGATCGGGGGTGTCGCGGCGAGCGCCACCGACCCGGAACCCGACGAGGACGGCTTCCGGGAGGTGACCGTGCCGCTCTGGCCGGCGTTCCACCGGTTCACGGCCGGTCACCGGATCAGCGTGCAGGTCAGCTCGGGCGCCCACCCGCGATACGCCCGCAACCCCGGCTCGGGCGAGCCGGCCGCGGAGGCGGCGACCCTGCACCGCGCCGAGCAGCAGATCTCGCACGCCGAGTTCCGCCCCTCCGCCCTCGACCTGCCGCTCTGGCCCGCCTGACCGGTACCGGCCCGGACCACAAGCGCGCCTCCAGGCAGTGGCTGGTTCGCAGGGGTGTCTCGCGGTACGCGAGACACCCCTGCGAACCAGCCGGGGACGTGAGACGCGCGGCGGCCTGGGGGCAGGCGCGCCGCGCGTCGGTCGTGCGGAGGGTGCTGGCGGGTCAGGCGTAGGGGTCGAAGGTGATGCCGGCCGGCTTCGAGACGTTGAGCAGGTACTCGAACGAGCCGTCCTTGATCTTGATGGTGGCCGAGCCGAAGTCGGCGGCCATCAGCTTGTCGCGCAGTTCCAGGCTGGGGTAGCCGTTCCAGTCGACCAGCGGGGGGTAGCGCCAGTTGTGGTAGTGGTTCTCCGGCGGCTCGTCGTTGCTGTTGGCCAGCCGGAAGAAGTGCGTGGACAGGCCGTCCTTGTGGTAGACGGTCTTCGGGTGGCTGCCGTCGAAACGCACCTGCGCCCGGGTGTAGGTCACCTGGGAGCTGTGCTGCGTGGTGGTGACGTACTCGACCTGGTTGGACGACTGGCTGACCCAGGAGATGACGTGTTCCCAGTCGTGCCGGTGGCCGCCGAGACCGCTGCCGGCGACCGCCTGGTCCTTCTCGAAGTAGCTGGCGTAGACGATCGCGCACCAGCCGTTGTTGCACTTCGAGCGGGCGTAGGTCTGTGAGTTGTCCAGATCGGACTGGTCACGGCAGCTGCCGTTGACCGCGCCGGTGGTCTTCAGGCCGGGCGCGAGCGTGCCGTCCGGGCTGATCGCGGCGGTGGCGTAACAGCCGTCGGTGTCGTAGTCGTACGCGGGGGAGAACGACTGCTCCCAGCCGCCCGCGTTCTGCGGGAGGTTGTGGGGCGGGTCGGCGAAGGCGGGTGCGGCCGATACGGCGAGGAGGAGCACGGCGAGGCCGGACGCGGCCCCGATCCGGGCGAGGGAGCGGTTGCGACGCATGAATCGTCGACCCTTCGTGTCGTCACGCCATGGGGCTGGCGGCTCCGAGTGATCCTCACCGGCACGATAGAGAACGGTCAATAGCTCCCGGTTCCGGAACTGGTTCGGTGCCGGGGCTTCCGCAGGCGGCTTTCCCCGCGTACCGAAAAGTTGTTGATCCGGGGGTTGTCCTGCGGTGTCCTCAGGCTTTCCGCCGGGCGGCCGATGATGGCGGTCGTGCCCCTGTTCCCGCTGCGAGCCGCCGCCGTCGACGACGTCGCGCGCAAGGCGCTGTACGGGATCGCGCAGACCCGCCGGGTGGTGTCGGTGACGATCGCGGTGCTCGCGGCCAGCATGCTGATGTCGCTGTGCACGTACGTGTGGGACTGGGCCGACGTGTTCCTCGAGGGTGACGTCCCGGAGGGCGACGAGTGGCTGGCGCTGGCCGGCATCCTGTGGATCCCGGTCGCCGCGGCCACCGGGTACCGGCTGGTCCGGGTGCACCGGGAACTCGCCGACACCGCTCAGGCGGCGTCGGACGCGTACCACGACGCCGCGGAGACCGCGCAGGGCTGGGTGTGGCGGGTCGACCCCGGGCACCGCTTCGTCTACTCGAACCCGGCGATCGCCGACGTGCTCGGGTACCGGCCGGACGAGATCCTCGGCCGGTGCGCCGTCGACATGCTCTTCCTGGAGCAGGACCGGGCCACGATCATCGCCGCCGCCGAGGTCGCGCTGGCCACCGGCGGCTGGCAGAACCAGTACGCCCGGATGCTGCACCGCGACGGGAGCACCCGGCACGTCCGGTCCAGCGCGACAGCGGTCTACGACAAGCGCGGGCGGATCGTCGCGTATCAGGGCTTCACCACCGACATCAGCGCCGAGGTCGCCGCACACGCCGCCGAGGACGCCGAACGCGCCCGCCGCAAGGCCGCGCGGGCGAGCATCGAGCGGCTGCTGCGCGACCCGGACGGGCTGACGATGGTGTTCCAGCCGATCGCCGCCATCGACGGGCGGCACGCGGCGGGCTGGGAGTCGCTGGCGCGGTTCGCCGGGGTGCCGTACCGGACGCCGGACGTCTGGTTCGCCGAGGCCTGGGAGGTGGGCCTCGGCCCGGAGCTGGAGCTGCACGCCATCGCCCTGGCCTGCCGGCAGCTGCCCGAGGTGCCGGCAGGTGTCTACCTGTCGGTGAACGCCTCACCGCGGACCATCCTCGACGAACGCCTGGACCAGCTGCTGGCCGGCCTGGGCGCGGATGCCGCCCGGATCGTCGTCGAGGTGACCGAGCACGCCGCCGTCGCCGACTACGACACCCTCAACCGGGCCGTGCAGCGGCTGCGCCGGCGCGGGGTCCGGCTCGCCGTCGACGACGCGGGCGCCGGGTACGCCTCGATGCAGCACATCCTGCGGCTACGCCCGGACGTCATCAAACTCGACCGCAGCATCGTGGCCGACATCGATCACGACGTGGCGCGGCGGGCGCTGGTCACCGCGATGGCCGGTTTCGCCGACTCGCTCGGGATGACGGTGGTGGGTGAGGGCGTGGAGACGGCGGCGGAGCTGGCCGCGCTGGCCGCTGCGGGGGTGCGGTACGCGCAGGGGTTCCTGCTCGCGGCGCCGGCGAGCGTGGCGGAGCTGCGGGTTTTTGATCAGGCCACGGGGTGTGCGGCGCCTCCGGCCGCGGGGTGTGCGGCGCCTCCGGCTACGGAGTGGGCGGCGCTGAACGTGCGATAGCGGCGCAGGACGATCATCAGCCAGGTGAGGCTGACGACGCTCAGCACGACGTAGGCGACCTCGCTGCCGATCGAGTCCCAGAGCGCGTGCAGGGTGACCGCGCCGACGAAGGTGCCGGCGAAGACGAGCAGTGCCCGGGCGCCGGGTGCGGCGGCGAGCGCGAACAGGGCGCCGGCGGTCAGCCCGGTCCAGGCCGGGTGCGCGGCCGGTGAGGTCAGTGCTCGTACGAAAAGGGTCTGCTCGACGTCGCCGATGTTGCCGTTCGACGAGATCAGCGCGGTGAACGCGTAGCCCATCGTCTCCAGCGCGGCGAAACCCATGCCGCTGGCCACCCCGATCACCAGGCCGTCGCTGGGGCTGAGCCGGCGCCGGAAGACGACCAGGACCACGATCGGGACGAGCAGTTTGGCGCTCTCCTCGATCAGCCCGACCAGCACCATCGGCACGGTGCCGAGGCGGCGCAGCGTGTCGTACTCCAGCCAGCCGGCCGCGACCACGCCGATCACCCCGCCGAGGAACGCGGTCAGCCCGATCGTGGTGCCGGGCACCTGCCACCGCCCGGACCGGCCCTGCGCGAACGTCAGGAACGTGGCGGGGATGATGACCGCCCCGAGCAGGATCATCGACGGCACGAAGTTGATGTTCTGGGTGGCGATCAGGGTGGCGAGCACCAGCACGTAGAGCCCGACCCCGATCACCAGCACCGCCAGCCAGGCCCATCGCCGCCACCACCTGCTCGCCATCGTCCGATTATGGGTGGCCCGCGCGTGAACGCTCAAGCCTGGTGACGGGCGGCGATCTTTGCGCGCACCCGGGCCTCCTTGACCGCCTGGCGCAACGTCTGCGCGTCGTAGGCGCCGTAGTGGCGGCGGCCGTTGATGAAGAAGGTCGGTGTGCCCGAGACGCCGCTCAGGTCCGCCGATTCGACGTCCGCGCTGATCCTGGTGAGGGTGCCGGTGGCGGTCATGTCCTGGTGGAAGCGGTCACGGTCCAGGCCGAGCTGCTCGGCGTACGCGAGAAGGTCCATGATTTTCAATCGGTCCTGATGGGCCAGCAACAGGTCGTGCATCGCCCAGAAGGACCCCTGCGCCGCGGCCGCCTCGGCGGCCTGCGCGGCCAGCTGGGCCTGCGGATGCACGTCGGTCAGCGGCAGGTTGCGCCAGACGTAGCGCAGGTCGGCGTCCGCGAGCAGCTCGCGGACCGCGGGCTCGGCGAGGCCACAGTACGGACATTGATAGTCGCCGTACTCCACCACCGTGACCGTCGCCTCGGCCGGCCCGCGGACGTGGTCGCGCTCGTCGTCGACGTCCGGCAGCAGATCCGTCAGCTGCTCCGCGTCACCGAGGAGCAGAACGGCGCGCCGGCCCGGCGGCAGCAGGAACGTCACCCGGAACACCGCCCAGGTCAGCACGGAGGCGGCGGCCGCGGCGAGCAGCACGCCCAGTTTCGCCTCGGCGAGCGCGTCGCCCTCGAAGGCCAGGTTCGCGATCAGGAACGACACGGTGAACCCGATCCCGGCGATGGTCCCGGTCCCGAGCACCGACGACCACCCCGCCATCGGCCGCACGCGGCCTCGGCTCAACCAGGTGACCAGGACCGATACTCCGGTCACCGCGATCGGTTTTCCCACGGTGTACGCGAGGAAGACGCCGATCGTGACCGGCGAGACCAGCGCTCGGGTGAGGAAGTGGCCGTCGATCGCGATGCCCGCGTTGGCCAGCCCGAACAACGGCACGATGAGATAGCTGGTCCACCCCTGATAGGTGCGCTGCAGCCGGTCGTTGGGTGACAGCGTCTGCACCAGGCTCACCCGCGCCGAGCGGGCGAACTCCACTGTCGGCTGCTCCCGGAACGACCGGAACAGATCACTCGCCTGCTCGAGCGCGTTGCGGACCGGGGTGTACGCGGGCGCGATCAGCCCGAGCGCCAGCCCGGCCACCACCGGATCCACGCCACTGGCCAGCATGGCGAACCAGATCGCGATCCCGACCGGCAGGTACGCGTACCCGGACCGCACCTTCAGCCGGACCAGCAGGAACGCGCCGGCGAACAGCACACCGGCCAGGATCAGCGGCATCGCCCGGACGTGTTCGGTGTAGGCCACCGCGATCACCAGCAGCGCGAACAGGTCGTCCACCACCGACACGGTGACCAGGAACAGCCGTGCCTGGTCCGGCACCCGCCGGCCGACCAGCGCGAGCAGCCCGAGCGCCAGCGCGGTGTCGGTGGACATCGCCACACCCCAGCCGGCCGTGCCCGGCCCGCCGTGGTTGACCGCCAGGAAGATGCCGACCGGCACGATCATCCCGGCGATGCCGGCCGCGGCGGGCAGCACGAACCGGCGGCGGTCACGCAGGTCGCCCAGGTCGAACTCGCGGCGCGCCTCCAACCCGACGACCAGGAAGAAGAACGTCATCAGGCCGCTGTTGACCCACTCGCGCAGGGTCAGGTCGACGCTCATGTCACCGAGCCGGATCGACAGCTCGGTGGCCCAGAACTGCTCGTAGGAGCCGTCGGCGACGTTCGCCCAGATCAGCGCGGCGACGATCGCGGCGAGCAGCACACCGGCACTGCCCGCCTCAGTGGCCAGGAACGATCGCAGCGGGCTGGCGGGTCGGCGGTGCCGTTCGGTGGTGCTCACGCGCTACACCCAAGCACCACCCGCGGTCAAAGTCGATCACCAGGTCAGAGCTTTCCGACGAGGTGATCTCACACAGCGATCATCGCAGGACCCGCCGAGGACGCGTCTCACCCGTTCGTGCCAGCCGGTAGGTCGGTTCAGGCCCAGCCGCCGAGGTAGCCGGCGAGCCCGGGGTCGGCGTCGAGCACCGCAGGGCCGGCGTCCGCGTGCACGTGGGTCTCGAACATCTCCTCGCCCCACGTGTCGCGGCGGGCCCGGGCCCGTGCGGAGTCGACGCGGATCGTGGGCGCCGGGGACGGTCCGAGAAGGACGGTGCCGAGGGTGCCGACGCCGACCGCCGACACCGCGTCGCGCAGGAGGTCCGCGACCCGGTCGGCACGCACCGCCGCCGGTACGTCGATCACGACGCGGGTGCGGGGGTCCGGTCCGGCCGGGCCGCTGGTCACCCGCTGGTCCGCGGTGAACAGGCCGGCGAACTCCGCGGGCACGTGCACGGTTGCCGCGGGCAGGGCGGCGAGCAGGGAGTCGACGCAGACGTACGCCGCCACCGGCGAGGGTGCCGTGCCGAGCCGGATCACGACGTCCGGGCCGGCGCTGCGCAGGCCGTACCCCCGGGATCCGGCGACCGGGATGCGGTCGGCGAGCAGCAGCGTCTCGGCGTCCTTGCGGGCCCGGCGGGCCGGGTCGTCGACGTCGCGGCCGGCCCAGTCCGGCCCGTCGTGCCAGGCCACCGCGTCGGCGGCGTGCGCGAGGACGGCGCCGGCGAGCCAGGCGCGGTACACCCACTCCCAGTCCTCGCCGCCGTACGTGCGGAACTGCTCGTCGAACCCGCCGACCCGGTGGAAGAACCAGCGGGAACAGGCGAGCGCGGCCCCGATCACGTACCGGTAGGACCGGTCGTCGGCGTCGAGCAGGTCGTGGTTGAGCCGGTAGGCGTCGCGGAGCCACTGCGGTTCGGGCAGCGCGCCCGCCGGGCCGGCCACGTCGACGGGTGCGTCGACCGGGAGCCCGGCGAGGTCGGCGTGCCGGCGCCGGCCCGCGACGACGGCTTCCGGGGCGAGCGCGGGAAGCCGGGTGATGGCCGTCAGGTAGCCGGGTTCGGGCACGGTGTCGGCGTCCAGGAAGCAGAGCACGTCCCCGGTCGCGACCGACGCGCCGAGGTTGCGGGCCGCCGCCACGCGGAACCCCTCGTCGGCCTGGCACAGCAGTCGGACCCCGTCCGGAACCCGCGGCGGCTCCGGCGACCCGTCGTCGACCACGATGATTTCGGTACGGTCGGCCGGGTGCGTCTGGCGGTGCAGCGCCGCGAGCGTGCGATCGAGCTCGGCCTGCTGCCGGTAGTGCACGACGACGACCGACACGGTGGGCGGCCGCGCGGGCACGAGCCCGTCGAGCAGGTCCCACCGGTTGCCCGGCACGGAACGGCCGGGCGGTGGCGTGGTCACCATGTGATGTCTCCTGTCCACCAGCGCAGGTAGGCCGCTGCGGTGTCGTCGAGGTGCGGGCGGGTGACCGCGTCGGCCGTGAGCCAGGTCGAAGCGGGGTCGGCGAGCGCGCCGGCGATCGCCGCCGGGAGGTCGTCCGGGGCGACCAGGTGGACGGTGCCGGGTCGCAGCGCCGCCATCTCCCGGCCGTAGCGCCCGTCGGCGACCAGGGGCCGGCGTCCGGCGGCGATCCAGCTGGCCAGGGATCCGGACGCGGAGAAGTGGCGGTGCGCCACGACCGGCACGGTGGCTGCCCGGCACCGTTCCACAAGATCTTTTTCGGGTACGAATCCGGTCACGTCGACAGCGACCCCCCGTGCCCCGGCCTGCTCGGCGAAGGTCAGCAGGTCGGTCTCGTGCCCGGCGGACGCACCACCCAGCACGGTCATCCGCGGCCGGTCGCCGAGCGTGGCGAGCGCGCCGACCACCTCGGCGTGGCCCTTGCCCGGATAGAAGAAGCCGAGCACGGCCACGTCGGGGTCACCCGGCTGCGGTCGCGGCCCGGTGGGCACCGGGGTGACCGGCAGGGGCACGACGCCGAGCGCCCGGGGCACGATGCCGGCGTCGGCGAGGTGCGCCGCCTCGTGCCGGCTGTTGACGACCACGCCGCGGGCGGCTGCCGCGACCCGGGCGTAGCAGTCGGCGCGACGCGGCAGGTTGCGCGGGCCGTCGGAGTCCTGCGGGACGTCGTGCAGGGTGACGGTGAGCGCCGTCCGGCCGGCGATCCGCTCCACCAGCGCGGCCGCGTCCTCCGGCGACCCGGCCCAGAGCCGGTCGGTGAAGTGCAGGTGGGCGCGCTCCGGCGGGTGATCGCCGAGCAGCGCCGCGGCGGTCACGGCGAGCCGGGTGCCGGTGGCCGCCTCCACCGCGGTGGCCAGGTCCCGGGCGGCGACGGTGACCCCGTGGCGCGGGTCGGCGGTGACGACCAGGGCCGGCAGCCCGCTCATACGAGGCTCAGCACGGTCAGGGCGTGCGCGTGCCGGGTCAGGCCGGCCCGCACCGCGTCGGGGTGCCGGGCGTACCAGTCCAGATGCGCCTCGCGGACGGCTCCGGTCTCGACGACGTGACCGTCCACGATCCAGTGCGGGCGTTCCGGTTCGTCGAAGCCCCACGCGTCGATGACCGCGGCCTCGCGCGGCGCGTGGACGGCGTCGAGCAACGGCCGGCCCGGGTCGACGGTGTGCGCGGGCAGGCCGGACGCCGCCCGGACCCGCGCGGCCAGCGCCGTCCAGATCGGGTTGCCGGGGTGGTTGAGGGTGCGCATCTGCGCGAACGACGGCGTCGCGAACAGATCGGAGACGACCACCGTGCCGTGCCGGTCCTCCCGCGAGCGGAGCTGCTCGAGGGAGTGCTCGGCGATCGCCCGGACGGCCGGCGGATCCAGCCGCGCGCGTGAGCGGAGCCCGGCAGCCTCGGCGAGGACCCGCAGGTCGTGGTAGGCGACCACGGGCGGGACCAGGCTCGGGTCGGCGGGGGAGCGGACGATGGCGTGCGCCGGGTACAGGCCGGCGAAGCGGATCACCGGCACCCGCAGGACCGGGGTGCCGCGACCGAGGCGCTCGGTCAGCTGGGCCGAGCCGATCGGCAGACCGTGGTAGTCGTCACGGATCGGCTGGGTGACCAGCAGGGCGGCCCGGGCCAGCCAGCGGTCGAGGTGCGGGAGGTCGGCGGCGACGAGCTCGTGGACCGGCGGCATCCGTACGGTGCGCAGTCCTCCGCCGTCGAGCATCAGGCGCAGCGACTCCGCCTGGCAGTTGCCGACGACGAGGACGACCGGGTCGGTCGACTCATCGCCGTCCAGGCCCTCGAGACCGTAGAAATTCCCGAAGTGCCGAGTACGCGGATCAGGGTGCGCTGCTGCCATGACCTCCCTATACCCCGGTGGCCGCCGCTCGATGGGGTCGTACACGTCTCAGTGATCTTGTGATCCGGAGCGATATTTTCCCCGCGGCAAGGGAATAGCGTTCCTGGCCCTCTCGACACGCCTGCTGGTTCGCGTTGGTCGTTTCCGCCCGACCGACCTCGAGGACGTGTCCATGACGCTCGCCGCATCCGTCGTTTCCGCTGTCCGGGTGGCTTCGATCCCGGCCGGCCACACCTACGTACGGCAGGTGCTGGACGGCACCGGCTTCCGGGTGCTGCCCGATCCGCCACCGCCGGGCGCCGTGGACGGGCGCTGGTGGCCGCCGGTGATGTGCGACGCCGGCTGGGTCACCGCGAACGTGCACCGCTTCGACGTGATGCACGTGCACTTCGGGACCGAGTCCTACCCCACCGCGCACCTGCGCGCGCTCGTCCGCGCGCTGCGCGCCGCCGGCCGCCCGCTCGTCTACACGCTCCACGACCTGGAGAACCCGCAGCTGACCGACCAGGCGGCACACCGCGAGCACCTCGACGTGCTGGTCCGTGCCGCCGACGAGCTGGTGACGCTGACGCGGGGCGCCGCCGCCGCGATCGAGCGCCGCTGGGGTCGTACCGCCGAGGTCGTCCCGCACCCGCGGGTGCTGTCCCTCGACGCGCCGGCCCCGGCCGGAACCGGGTCGGAGCCGTACGTGATCGGCGTGCACCTGCGTGACATCCGCCCCGGCACCGACGCCGTGCGGGCCGTCGCGACCCTGCTCGCCGCGGTCGGCCACCTGCGCGCGCAGGGCGTCGCGGCGACCGCGCGGGTGCAGGTCAACGAGCGGGTCCGCGACGAGACCGCCCGCGAACAGGTCACCGCCCTGGTCGCCGCGCACCCCGGCGCCGAGCTGCACCGGACCGAGCGGCTCGACGACGCCGCCCTGGCCCGGTCGATCGCCGACCTCGACGTGGCCGTGCTGCCGTACCGGACCGGCACGCACTCCGGCTGGGCCGAGCTGTGCTGGGACCTCGGCGTCCCGGTCGCCGGTCCACCCGTCGGGTACGCGGGTGAGCAGCATCCGGAGGACTTCGCGGGGTTCACCGCCGGCGACGGCACCGGGCTGGCCCTGGCCGTACGGCGGCTGCTCGCCGGGACACCGCGCCCGGGGTCAGCCGCCCGGGTGGCGCGCGTGGCCGATCGTCGCCGGCAGCGTGTCGCCGGGGCCGAGGCGATCACCGCCGCCCACCACGCTCTGTACCAGCGGGTGCTGAACCGTGCGGAGCGGGCCGCGTGAGCGCCCGGCCGCGCACGATCGCCGTCATCGCCCCGCTGCGCCACCCGATCCGGGAACCGCACGCCGGCGGGCTCGAGGCCATGGTGTGGGACCGCGTACGGATGCTGCGCGCCCGCGGGCACCGGGTGTTGCTCTGCGCCGTGGAGGGCTCGGAGTTCCAGCAGGACGGCCCGCCCGAGTTCCGGTTGCCGGCCGTGGTCTGGCCGGACGAGCGTGACGCCACCGACTCCACCTATCCGCCGGGTCACCTGGAGCGGGCCATCCCGGCCCTGGAGGCGGCGCTCGACTTCATCCGGCGCCACGCGGACACCATCGACCTGGTCGACAACCACAGCCTGCACCCGCAGCCGCTCACCCGGGCCGAGCGGCTCGGCGTGCCGATGGTGACCACACTGCACACCCCGCCGCTGCCCCGGCTCGTCGCGGCGGCCCGCGCGACGGAGCACCACGGTCGCCTGTTCGCGGTCAGCGCGTTCACCGCCGCGGAGTGGCAGGCGCACGGCGTCGAGGCGCAGGTGATGCCGAACGCCATCGACGCCGGCCGCTGGCGGCTCGGTCCCGGTGGCCACGACCTGGTCTGGTTCGGGCGGATCGTGCCGGAGAAGGGTGTGCACCTGGCGGTGCGGGCCGCGCGGCTCACCGGCCGGACGCTGCGCATCGCGGGCCGGATCGGCGACGTCGCCTACTTCCAGGAGCACGTGCGCCCCTATCTCGGCGCCGGCGTCGACTATCTGGGGCCGCTCGCGCAGCCGGCGCTCGCCGACCTGGTCGGTGGCAGCGGCTGCGCCCTGGTCACCCCGCTCTGGCAGGAGCCGTTCGGGCTCGTCGTCGCGGAAGCGCTGGCGACCGGGACCCCGGTGGCCGCGTTCGACACCGGTGGCATCGGCGAGGTCGCCGGGGCCGCGCGCGCCGTGCGACTCGTGCCGATGGGTGACGCCGAGGCCCTCGCGGCGGCGGCCGAGCAGCTCGCCGGCGACCGTGGCCGCGACCTGCGGCATCGGCTGCGGACCCGGACCGAGGCGCTGGCCCGGTTCTCCCTCGACCATCGGGCCACCGAGCTCGAGACCGTTTTCGACATGGCGGGAGCCGACGCGTGGGCCTGACCGGCTGGTATCTGCATCACCACGGCGCGGGCCACGTGACCCGTTTCCACGCGGTGCGCCCGCACCTGCCGGGGGAGGTGGTGGTCTTCAGTTCGCTGCCGCGACCGGGCACCCTCCCGCCCGCGACGACGTGGGTGAGCCTCACCCCCGACAACGATCGGCCGCCGGGGGACCGGGATCCGGCCGGCGCGGACCCGACGGTCGGCGGGCTGCTGCACTGGGCGCCGCTCGGCCACGCCGGGCACGCCCGCCGGCTCGCGGCCATCGCGTCCGCGATCGCCGACCGGCACTTCGACCGGTTCGTGGTGGACGTTTCGGTGGAGGTGGCAATTTTCGTACGACTGCTCGGCGTCCCGACGGTCGTCGTCACCCAGCCCGGTGATCGCAGCGACACCCCGCACCGGCTCGCCTACGCGTCGGCGTCCCGGGTGCTGGCGCCCTGGCCCGCCGGCGCGCACCACGGCCCGGCTACCCCCGGCCTCGTCGAGGTGGGCGGCATCTCCCGCTTCGACGGCCGTACGCGTGACATCGAGCCCGACCCCGGCACCGTGCTGGTCCTGGGTGGCGGTGTGACCGAGAACGATCTCGCCGCTGCCGCCGCGGCGACTCCGGGGACCCGCTGGCAGCGCGCGGGCGGCACGGCGTCGACGTGGATCGCGGATCCGTGGGAGGCGCTGCAACGCGCCGAGGTGATCGTCGCCGCGGCCGGGCAGAACAGCGTCGCCGACCTCGCCGCGGCCGGCGCGCGGGCGGTCATCGTGCCGCAACCCCGCCCGTTCGGCGAGCAGGTGGCCACCGGGCGCATCCTCACCGACCGCCGGCTCGCCGTCGTGGAACCGGCCTGGCCCGGCGCCGCCGTGTGGCCGTCGGTGCTCGACCGAGCCCGTGGCCTGCGGACCGACTGGTCACAGTGGGGTGTCACCGGCGCCGCGCGGCGGGCCGCCGACACGATCGCGCAGGTGGGCGCGTGACACCGACGACCGCCGTGATCACCCTGTGCTCCGCGGCCCGGCTCGACCACGTGCGCCGGCAGCAACGCCTGCTGCGCTCCACGCCCGTACGCCGGATTCTGGTCTGGCTCGACGCCGATCCGCCGCCCGGACCACCGGAGTTCTCCGGCGCCGACGTCGTGCACGTCCCGCCCGGCGAGAACGGCCTGCGGCTCGCCGCCGGACGCAACCGGGGCGCCGCAGCCGCCGCGGACGCCGGCCTGATCGTCTTCCTGGACGCCGACTGCCTGCCCGGCACCGCGTTGTTCGCGCGCTACCGCGCCGCGGCGGACGCCCACCCGGGTGCGCTGCTGTGCGGCCCGGTCACCTACCTGCCGGAAGGGGTCAAACCGGAGGACGCGACCGCGCTGGCGGCCCTGACCGCGCCGCACGCGGCCCGCCCGGCACCGCCGGACGGCGAGAACGTCGTGGCCGGCCCGGACGACCACCGGCTGTTCTGGTCGCTGTCGTTCGCGGTGACCGCGCCGGCCTGGCGCACGCTCGGTGGCTTCGACGAGGCCTTCGAGGGGTACGGCGGTGAGGACACCGACCTCGCCTACACCGCGAAGCAGGCCGCCGTCCCGCTGGTCTGGGTCGGTGGCGCGCACGCCTACCACCAGCACCACCCGACGTCCTCGCCGCCGTGGCAGCACCTCGACGACATCCTGCGCAACGGCCGGCTCTTCGCCGACCGGTGGGGTTTCTGGCCGATGCAGGGCTGGCTCGACGCGTTCGCCGCGGCCGGCGCGGTCGAGCAGACCTCGGCGGGCTGGCAGCGCACCTGACCGGTCAGTGCGGGGCGCAGACGCAGAACGCGTGGCCCTGCGGGTCGGACAGGCAGATCCACGGCACGTCGCCCTGCCCGACGTCGAGGTCGGTGGCACCGAGGTCCCGTAGCCGGGCCGCCTCGGCCACCTGATCATCACCGGGAGCAGGCAGCAGGTCGAGATGGAGGCGGTCCGGTCCGGCCGCGCCGGGCGTGCGGAGGAATTCGAGGTACGGCCCGCCGGGCGTCCCGGCGCGCAACGACGCGAACTCGTCGGTCACCCGGCGCACGGTCCAGTCCAGTGCCTCGCCCCAGAACCGGGCCATGGCCGGTGGATCCGCGCAGTCGACCACGATCGCGGCGATCGGCCCGGTGTCCCGATACATCTCCCGGGGCTCCAGCACGCAGAACTCGTTGCCCTCCGGATCGGCCAGGACCGTCCACGGTACGTCGTGCTGGCCCACGTCGGCCGGCGTCGCGCCGAGCCCGATCAGTCGGGTCACCAGCTCGGCCTGGTGAGCCGCCGACGCGCTGGCCAGGTCGAGGTGCACCCGGTTCTTGACCGCGCCCTTCGGCTCCGGAACGGCCACGACGTCGATGCCGACGGCGACCGGATCCGGCCAGACGAAGTCACCGGGCGGCCCGACGTAGGTCGTCGCGCCGTGGTGCGCGCGCCAGCCGAGTGCCGCTGCCCAGAACCGGCCGAGCGCCGCGTGGTCGACGGCCTTGACGTTCACCTGGACGGGTCGCAGCGCCATATCGACGATCCTAGGCGCTCCGCAGCTCCTCGCCGGCCCGGTGCAGCCAGGCCAGGGCCCGCACACTGTCATAGGTGCCGGGCTTCAGCTCGGCCGCCGTCTCGTACGCGCTCTGGTAGATCCGCCCGGCGTCCGGAGTGCCCTTGCAGGCGATGGCGAGCTGGGCCAGCGACTCGACGCTCTCCCAGGTGCCGGGCTTGAGGGCCGAGGCCGCCTCCAGCGCGCGCTGCAGCGGTGGCCGCTCGTCCCGGAATCGTCCGAACATCTGCACTCCCAAGGGTCGGCGGGTGCCCGACTGTACGAGATCAGTGCCCGTCCCGCCGGTAGCTCTGCAGCACCGTGGCGATCTCGTCGGCGCTGGTCCGCAACTCGGCCAGGTCGGCGTCGGTGAACTCGTGCGCGGCCGTGCCGATCACGCAGTGCGCGCCGAGGACCGTGCCGTCGACGATCAGCGGCACCCCCGCGTAGCTGCCGAAGCCGTCGACGAACGCGAGCGGGTTCACCGACTGGAGCGGGTCCACGCTGGTGTCCGGTACGACGTAGGGCTGCCCCGACTCCACCGCGTTGGCGCAGAACGACCACTCCACCGGGGTGCCACCGGCATCGGCGATCCACCCCTCGACGCCGTAGGTGCCGCCGAGCAGCTGCGCGGTGTCGAGCACGAAGCTGACCAGGCTGATCGGCAGCCCGAGCCGACCGGCGGTACGCGCGGTGATCTCGTCGAGCCGTTGCCGCAGCGCCGGGTTGTCCAGGTCGAGGCCGGCCAGCACGTGCATGCGGGCGAGCAGGTCCGTATCGCTCATCATTTCCCCCGGTTGGCGGCGGCGAGGTGGCGGTAGGCGGCCGCGCGGACGGCCAGACCACGACCGCACATCTGTGCGATCGGCTGAGCCCCGTGCATGGTGTTGACCAGGCGTTCGAACGAGAGCAGATCGGTCTCCTGCCCGGTCAGCCCGGTCCGGGCCAGCAGGGTCCGCCACAGGTCGTCGCAGTGTGGGCCGTAGAGGCGCCGCAGGGCGGTGAGCGCGTCGTCGAGCGTCGGCTGGGCGAGCTGGTGCGCCCCGGTGCTGTCGCGGGAGTCGTCGAGCTCCGGGCGGGCGGTGGAGGCCATGGTTCGATGGTCCTCGCTGCCGTGGTCGTACCGATGGACTTTGAACGGAATCAGATCGCGGTCAGCGGACCATCAGCGGCAGCGGAGCGCTCGCCTCGGCGAGCGCCGGGATCTGGTCGGCCGGGACCGGCCGGGCGAACAGGAACCCCTGGCCGCGGTGCGAGCCCAGCTGGAGCAACTCGGCGGCCTGCTCCTCCTCCTCGATGCCCTCGGCGACGGTGGTCAGCCGCAGGACCTGCGCCAGCCGGATCACGGCCTCGGCGATCGCGGAACCCTCCGCGGTCCCGTTGAGCTGCGCGACAAAACTGCGATCGATCTTCAGTACGTCCACCGGCAGCTGGGTCAGGTACTGCAGCGACGAGTAGCCGGTGCCGAAGTCGTCGATGGCGATGCGCACGCCCTCGGCGCGGATCCGGCGCAGCGCGGCGATCTCGATGGCCTCGTTCACCATCGCCGACTCGGTCACCTCGACGATCAGGTTCTGCGCCGGCAGGCCGGTGTACGCCAGGACGCCCAGCACGTCCCGGGCCAGGTGCGGCTCCTGGAGCTGGCGGGGCGAGACGTTCACCGTGACGGTCAGGTCGATGCCGTCCGCGCGCCAGCGCGCCGCCTGGGTGCAGGCCTGCTCCAGCACCCACTGGCCGATGGCGATGATCTCGCCGGAGCGTTCAGCGACCGGGATGAAGGCGCCCGGCGGCACGTCGCCGAGCGACGTGTGATGCCAGCGCAGCAGCGCCTCCACGGCCACCACCCGGCGGGTGGTCAGGTCGACGATCGGCTGGTAGAGCACGGTGAACTCGCGGCGCTGCAGGGCGCCCTCGAGGGCCTCGCTGAGCGCCGCGTCGGCCGCCCGCCGGTCGTTCATCGAGGGCTCGTGGACGACGAACGTGGGCGTGCCGGACCGGCGCGCGTGGTTCATGGCGATCTCGGCGTTGCGCAGCACCGTCTTGGCCGGTTCGTCGATGCGGGCCACCGCCACGCCGATGTGGCAGGAGCCCGAGTCGTCCTCGATCGCGGCCAGGATCCGCTGCGCGGCGACGGTCGCCTCGCCGGCCACCGCGGCGTCGGTGATCAGCACGCCGTACGTGCTGTCGCTCAGCCGGGCCACCAGGTCGTCCGCGCGGACGCAGGACCGGAGCACGTCGGCCACCGCGGTGCCGGGCGGGATCCGGTCGATCGCGACGGCGAGCACGGCGAACGTCTCCCGGCCGCGGACCAGCCCGGCCAGGGCGTCCTTCAGCGCCGCCCGGTTGGCCAGGCCGGTCTCGGTGTCCCGGCTGGCCTGCGCCTGACTCGCCCGCAGGGTGAGCCACTGCCGGAACGTCACGGCGACGAGCATGACGGCGGTCGCCACCACCAGCCCGCTCCAGCGCAGGAAGCCCGCGGTGGTCACGATCACGACGAGCAGCAGGGTGACTCCGGCCAGCAGCGAGGCCAGCGGCAGGTAGCCCACCCACGGCGGCGGCCCGGCGCGCCGGGCCCGGTTGGTGACGCTGCCGATGCCGGACGCGACCATCAGCGGCGACGCGGTCAGCAGCAGGTGGGCGGCGACGCCGAGCGTGCCGCCGAACAGCCCGACGCTGTGCGCGACACCGGCCGGCAGCCCGGTCACCCAGTCGGTGTCGGCCAGCACGGCCAGGACCATGCCGCCGAGCAGGACGCTGATCGGGTCGCGCCAGTGGCTGACGACGCCGCGCAGCAGCATCGCGGCGGCCGCCATGGCCAGCATCAGGTCGGCGATCGGCAGGCCGACCAGGATGATCCAGGGCTGGCCCGGACCGCTGGCGCGGAACGCCGGCTGCAGGCCGAAGGACCAGATCGCCATGACGGCCGGTGCGGCGATGGCCACCATCTCGGCGACGAACGCCTGCCGGTGCGGACCGCTGAGACGCAACACCGGCCCCAGTACGGTGGCCAGCCCGAGCAGCGCCATGCCGCTCACGTGTGCCGCCGTGGCGACCCACCACAGCCAGCCCGGCCCGCCGAGGACCCAGGCCAGGAACGCGGCCGCGTTGCCGACGCCGAGCCCGCGGGCGATCGCGCCCAGCCGGCAGGAGAGCGTGTTGAACCCCAGCCGGGCGACCTTGAGCAGGTAGAACGCGCCGACGGCGTCCAGGACCACGAGCGACGCGCCGAGAATCATCGGGTACCACGCGGGGTGGGCCCAGCCCACCGCCTGCGCGGCGACGACCGCGCCGAGCAGGGCGAGCACCGCGGGCGGCACCGCCCGTCGCCCGATGGTCTGCGTCATGTTCGCACTGTCGGTCCGATCACCGCGAACCTGAGGTAGATCTCTCAACTTACCTTTTAGGCAGTAAGCCTATAGGTTAGATATGCATTATCGATCGCTGCTGGGAGATGTGATGGGCTTCGAGGACGTCGACGTCGTGGTGGCCGGTGGAGGGGCGGTCGGCTCCGCGGCCGCCTGGCAGCTGGCTCGCCGCGGGCTGCGGGTGGTGCTGCTCGAACAGTACGAGGCCGGGCACACCCGGGGCGCGTCGCACGGCGCGTCGCGGATCTTCCGGCTTTCGTACCCGGATCGGGCGTACATCGACCTGGCTCGGGAGGCCCGGGAGCTCTGGCGCGAGCTCGAGGACCTGACCGGCGCCGAGCTGCTGACCGTCACGGGCGGCGTGGACCACGGCGATCATCCGCGCTGGGGGCAGCTGGCTGAGGGGCTGGCGGCTGCGGGCGTACCCCACAGCTGGTTGACGCCGCAGGAGGCGGGCGAACGCTGGCCCGGGATCCGGTTCGACACCCGCGCGCTGTTCCATCCGGACAGCGGACGGCTGCACGCCGACAGGTCCGTCGCCGCGTTGCAGACCGCGGCGGCACAATCAGGGGCTTCGGTACGGCATGCCACGCCGGTGACCGCCATCGAGGTGCTCGGCGACGACGCCGTGCTCGTGCACACGGACAGTGGCGGGTACCGGGCTCGCCGGGTGGTGGCGGCGGTCAACGCGTGGGCGGGCAAGCTGGTGGGTGGGCTCGTGCCGTTGCCGCCGCTGCGGGTCACCCAGGAGCAGCCCGCGCACTTCGCCGCGCGGGCCGGTGAGGACGGCTGGCCGAGCTTCGGTCACCTGATCGGCGATGTCCCGGGCGGCACCGTCTACGGGCTGGCCACTCCCGGCGAGGGGATCAAGGTGGGCTTCCACGGGGTCGGGCCGGAGACCGATCCGGATCACCGGGACTTCACCCCGGAGCCCGGGCAGCTGGCCGCGCTGCGTTCCTATGCCCGGCAGTGGCTGCCCGGCGTGGACCCGGACGCGTTCGGCCCGATCAGCTGCACCTACACCACGACGCCGACCGGTGACTTCGTGCTGGACCGGCTCGGTCCGGTGGTGGTGGCCACCGGCTTCTCCGGGCACGGCTTCAAGTTCGTGCCGCGCTCGGCCGGGTCCTGTCCGACCTGGCCGTGGACGGCACCCGCCCCGATCGGCGTTTCGCCTTCCCCGATGAGTACGACCTCGGTCCGAGCACGGCTGTGGATGCTGTCATGGCGTACCGGTGGGCGGTTGTGCCCTTGCCGCAGCTCCACGCGCCGCGCGTGGCGGTCTCGGCCGACGTCGCCGTCGCGGACTGAGACGGGCAGGCTTCGGTCCCGGCCTACATCGGCGTCGCGGACAGAGACGGGCAGGCTTCGGTCCCGGCCTACATCGGCGTCGCGGACAGAGATGGGCAGGCTTCGGTCCCGGCCGGGAGCGCTGAAGTCCGGTAATGGTCAGGAAGCCGGGACAGCGGCGGCGACGCAGGCGCTGCGGAGCCGGCCCACCGCGTCCAGGAGATCGTCCTGGGCGTTCGCCGCGTCGTCGCCGATCGCCGTGCTCAGCCAGGCCTTGTAGCGGCTCTGCACCTGCGCGCCGGCTTGTTCGATGCGCGCGATGCCGGACTTGGCGGCGTTCGTGACGATGTCCTTGATCATCGACTCGTCGATTTCCATCGCCTCGCCGGTCCGGGGCGCCTTGGCCGCGAGCTTGCAGGCCGTGCCCGCCTCCGCGGTGCCTTTCTCCGCGGTGCCTTCCGCCGTGGCGCCTGTCCCGGTGCTGGGGGAGGACGCCGGCGCGGCAGATGCCGGGGCCGCTGCGGATGACGGCGCCGCCGGTGCGGCGGCGGGTGCCGGATCGGCCGGGCCGCAGGCGGAAACGGACAACAGGACGAGCACTGCCGTGAAGATCTGCACATGCCGCATGAGGGCACGGTAGAGACAAAATGCTCCCACCGGCCTCAGCCGTCCGGCCGGGATGCCGCCGGTCTGGCTCGTGACGCGGCCGAGCCGCCGCCGGTCTGGCTCTGACGCGGCCGGGCCGCCGCCGGTCTGGCTCTTGATGCGGCCGGGCCACCGCCGGTCTGGCTCTTGATGTGGCCGGAGCCGCCGGTCGGGCCGGGCAGACGCGGCCGGGCCGTGGCCACCGCATCGGTGGTCACGGCCCGGTTCGTGCGTGCTGTTGTGTGGTCAGGCCTTGCTGTGGTGCAGGACGTGGATCTCGTCGGGCTCCGGCGGCAGGTCGCTGACGCCGGTGTCGACGGCCTGCTCGTGGCGCTTGTGCGCGGCGGGCAGCGCGAGAGCGGCGACGATGGCGAGGACGGCCACACCGGCGCAGACCCAGAAGCCGTTGGTGAAGGCGGCGTCGGTGGGCAGGCCCTGCGCGGTGGTGTTGGAGGTGATGACCGCGGCGACGACCGCGGTGCCGATGCTGCTGCCGATGGTCCGGGCGATGGTGTTGACGCTGGTGGCCTCGCCGGTCTGTGCGGCCGGGACGGCCTCGATGATGGCGTTGGACATGGCCGCGAACGCGAAGCCGATGCCGGCGCCGGTCAGGATGCCGGACGCGAGGACCTGCCAGATCTGGCCGTGCGCGAGCGCGGGCAGGGCGAACGCGCCGACGACGAAGACGGCACCGAGGAACATCGGGAGCTTCGGACCGTACTTACGGTTCAGGATGCCGGCGAGCGGTCCGAAAACGACCATCATGACGACGGTCGGGAGCAGGAACAGCCCGGCCGTGGAGACCGACTTGCCGAAGCCGTAGCCGGTCGCGGCCGGGAGCTGCAGCAGCGTCGGGACGAGCAGGAACGTGCCGAACATCGCGAAGCCGAGGATCAGGGCGACCAGGTCGGTGGCCCACACGCCGCGGATCTTCATGAGCTTCATGTCGATCAGCGGCTCCTTGACCCGCAGCTCGACCAGGACGAAACCGATCAGGCCGACCACACCGATGGCGAGCAGGCCGATGGTCTTGGCCTCACCCCAGCCCCAGGCCTGGCCCTTGCTGATCGCGAGCAGCAGCGAGACCAGCGACACCGACAGGATGCTCGCGCCGAGGACGTCGAGCTTGCCGGGCGAGCGGACCGGGGATTCCTTCATGCCGAAGATCGCGCCGGCCAGGGCGATGGCGATCAGGCCCAGCGGCAGCCAGAACAGCCAGTGCCAGGAGAGGTGCTCGACGATCGGACCGGCGGCGACGATGCCGATGCCGGCGCCGACACCGAAGATCGCCGAGATCAGGCCGACCGTGGTGGCGACCCGCTCGCGGGGCAGCTCGTCGCGGACCATGCCGATCGACAGCGGCAGGATCGCGCCGGCCGCGCCCTGGAAGATGCGGCCGACGATCAGCACGGCCAGGTTCGGCGCGAGAGCGGCGATCACGGTGCCGACGGCCAGGATGGCCAGGACGCCGATCAGGACCTTGCGTTTGCCGGCGATGTCGCCGAGGCGCCCGAGGATCGGCGTGAGCACCGAGGCGGACAGCAGGTAGGCGGTGACGACCCAGCTGACGTCGCTGGTCGTGGCGTTCAGGTCGCGCCCGATGGTGGCCAGCGCGGGTGACACCAGCGACTGGAGCACCGCGAACGCCAGACCGCCGAGCGCGAGGTAGAGCACCAGCAGACTGCTGGCGGGTTTGCGAGTGGGGTCTTCGACTGTCTGGCTCATGGTGATCCTCGGAGCTGGAAGGCTTTCGACGTTTTACACACTACGCCGAAGGTGTCTCACTGTGCCAAGCCTGGCCAGGTGTACGCTTGGTCTCATGGACGCGAAGAGCGAAAGTCTGCGGGAGCGCACCCGGCGTGCCGTGCAGGCCGAGCTGACGCTGGTGGCGATCGACCTGTTCGTCGAGCAGGGTTATGACGCCACCCCGGTCGAGCAGATCGCCGAGGCCGCGGGGATGTCCCGGCGCAGCTTCCATCGCTATTTCGGCAGCAAGGACGAGGTGATGGTGGCGGTGCTCGCCGCCTCCGGCGAGCGGCTCACCGCGGCCCTCGCCGAGCGCCCCGCCGGTGAGCCGCCCTGGACGGCGCTGCGCCGCAGCTTCGACGGCATCGTGGAGAGGATGGCCGACCCCCGGTCGCTCGCCATCACTCGGATGATGCGCGACAGTCCCTCCCTGCACGCGAGTCATCTGCACCGGCAGACGTCCTTGCGCAAGAGCCTTGCCGACGTGCTGGCCGCCCGACTGCCCGGTGACCTCGCCGAGGATCAGCGCCGTCTGGGTGCCGCCGCGCTCGCCGCGTCCGCGCTCGCCTGCCTCGAGATCGCCCAGTCCGAGTGGAGCGACCACGACGGCCGGCGGCCGCTCGCCGGGCTGCTCGACATCGCGATGAACTCCGTCACCCCGATGTGACATGCTTTCCGCCGTTACATTTGTTTCATCACGGTTCCGGAACCGTTACGTATTGACGCAGGTCTCGCGGTGTAACAATTCTGGTCTCACTCGACGGAGTGGGGGAGAAATGATGCGGCGCGGTGTGGCGGCAGTTCTCGGCTTGGTTCTCGTCGTTCCCGGTTCGGCCGCGGCCGCCGGGCCTCGGCATCATCACGAGGCGCGAGCGCGGGTCTGGGTCACCACCACCGATCGGGCCGAGCTGCTGCACGAGCGGGCGCCGGTCGCCTTCGGCCGGGGCGCGAGCACGCAGCCCACGATCACGGTCAACCCCGACCAGACGTACCAGCGGATGGACGGTTTCGGCGCGTCGATCACGGACTCCTCGGCGAGCGTGCTCTACCGGCTGGCGCCCCGGGCGCGGGATCAGGCCGTACGCTCGCTTTTTGATGTGAAGAACGGCATCGGCGTGAGTTTTCTGCGTCAGCCGATCGGCTCCTCCGATTTCACCGCGGCCGCCGAGCATTACACCTATGACGACGTTCCGGCGGGCCAGACCGATTTCGCGCTGCGGCATTTCAGCGTCGATCACGATCGCGCGCAGATCCTGCCGCTGCTGCGCCAGGCGCGCCGGCTGAATCCGCAGCTGACGATTCTCGGGACGCCGTGGAGCCCGCCGGCGTGGATGAAGACCGGCGACTCGCTGGTCGGCGGCCGCCTCAAGGACGACCCGAAGATCTACGACACGTACGCGCGCTACCTGGTGAAATTCGTCCAGGCCTATGCCGCGGCCGGCGTCCCGATCGACTACCTGACCGTGCAGAACGAACCGCAGAACCGCAAGCCCGGCGGCTACCCCGGCACCGACATGCCGGTGCGCCAGCAGGCCGCGGTCATCGAACGGCTCGGCCCGCTGCTGAAAAAAGCCAGCCCGAACACCAAAATCCTCGGGTACGACCACAACTGGCAGACCCACCCGGGCGATGTCGGGTCGACGCCGCCGGGGGAGGATCCGGAGACCGACTACCCGGACCAGTTGCTCGGCACCCCGGCGGCGAAGTGGCTGGCCGGGACGGCCTACCACTGCTATTCCGGCGACCCGAGCGCGCAGACCGCGCTGCACCAGGCGCATCCGGACAAGGGCATCTGGTTCACCGAGTGCTCCGGTTCGCACGGCCCCGACGACACCGCCGAGCAGGTCTTCCGCGGCACGCTGACCTGGCACGCCCGCAACCTGACCATCGGCGTCACCCGCAACTGGGGCAAGTCGGTGGTCAACTGGAACATCGCGCTGGACAGCACCGGTGGCCCGCACCTGGGCGGCTGCGGCACCTGCACCGGCCTGCTCACGCTGCAGCCCGACGGCACGGTCGGCACCGACGCGGAGTACTACACGATCGGTCACCTGTCGAAGTTCGTCCGGCCCGGCGCGGTCCGCATCGCCAGCACGTCGTTCGGCACCACCGGCTGGAACGGCCAGATCATGGACGTCGCGTTCCGCAATCCGGACGGCTCCACCGCCCTGGTCGTCCACAACCAGAACGACGACCCGCGCACGTTCGCGGTCGCCGTCGGCACCCACACCTTTGAATACACTCTGCCCGGCGGTGCCCTGGCGACCTTCGTCTGGCCGCGTTCGGTCATCGCGCACCCCGGCGAGCTGTCCCTGACCGGCGCCACGGCCGTCGCCTACCCGCCCGGCGACGGCGCCACGTTGGCCATCGACGGTGACGCATCGACCCGCTGGTCCAGCGGCGCAGCCCAGACCCCCGGCCAGTACCTCCAGGTCGACCTCGGCACCCCTCGAACGTTCCGCAGCCTGGCCATCGACAGCGGCGGCTACCTCGGCGACTACGCCCGAGCCTGGCAACTCTCGGTCAGCCCCGACGGCCAGCACTGGACCACCGCGGCGACCGGCACCGGAATCGGTCAGCTCACCACCGTAAACCTGCACCCGACTCGAGCCGGCTACCTCCGCCTGACGTCCACCACCAGCAGCCCCAACTGGTGGTCCATCGCAGACCTACGCCTCTACCGCTGACCCTCCCCACCCAAGCAGAGCCGCCCCAACCATCCCAGCGGCCTCGGACATCCCGACAGGTCCAGGTGTCTCGACGGTGCGCGTGTCTCGGCGGTGCGGGCCTCTGGCTGCTCCGGGCCCCGGTTTGCTCCAGGCCGCCGCATCTCACGATCACCCCTGTCCGATACGAATACGGAGCGCCCGTCCGCAGACCCTGTTGGTTAATTTGTGGGTGTGCCGTTTCCGTTGGTGTATCGATAGATTGTGGGGTTATGTCGATGCAG
>NZ_LLZH01000009.1:0-31314 GCF_001509495.1 Actinoplanes awajinensis subsp. mycoplanecinus
GTCTGGGTCAGGGCGCGGTCGAGGACGGTGGCGATGGCTGATGCGGGGACCGGGACGGACGGCTCACCTTCGTACTGTGAAAGGGCTTGTCTGATCGCGGTCAGTGACGGGTCCTGCTGCAGTGCCCACGCCGCGGCCTCGGTCTTGGCGCAGTGCCGGCCCTCCACGGCGAACCGCCAGATGCGGCAGGCGGTCAGCACCATGAACGCGGCGTGCTCGGTGTCATCGGTCAGCGTCTGCCAGGTGCGCAGCCAGTGCCGGCCGCGATCGACGACCCAGGCGGGCGGCACCGGACCGATCACCTCGTGCGGCGCCGCGCCGCGCAGGGACCGCCCGTCGGCCCGGGCCATCGACAGCTCGGCCAGCAGATCCGGCGCCGCCGCGACCCGCCGCTCGACCTCAACGGTGGTGGGCTGGTCCGGCGGGCCGGGGTAGCGGCCGATGTGCAGTTCCAGTGCGGGCTCACGGACCGGCGCGGCGGCGACCCGCGCGGTCACGACATCCAGGTCGAGGCCTGCCGCATCGCCGAGATCCGCCCGGTGGGCCAACCGTTCGAGCGCGCTGGCCTGCTCGTCGGTCAGGCCGTCGTCGACGACCACCAGCAGGTCGAGGTCGCTGCGGGTGGGGCGGAAAGCGCCCGTGGCCAGCGAGCCGTGCAGGAGCACCGCGCGCACCGCGACGCCGTCGAGCGCGGTGACGGCGTCGGCGAGCGCGGCGGCTGCGGCGATGCTCATCTATGTCACCGGGCGGGGCGGTTCGGCGGCGCGGGCGTCATACGTCGTGCGGGCCGCGATCACCGCGTCGGCGTGTTCACCCGCCCACGCACCGATCGCCTCGAGGATGCCGGTGGCGCTGCGGCCCAGAGCGGTCAGCTCGTAGTCGACCCGGGGCGGGACCGTCGGGAAGACCGTGCGGGTGACCAGGCCGTCGCGCTCCAGCGTCCGCAGGGTCTGGGACAGCATCTTCTGAGTGATCCCGTCCAGCGCGCGGCGCAGCTCGCTGAACCGGCGCGGGCCGTCGAGCAGCGCGCCCATCACCAGCGCGGTCCATTTGCTGGTGAACATCTCGAGAACGACCCGGGGCTTGCACACCCGCAGGAACGCCTCGGCGCCACCGAACTGCCGAAGGTCGGGAAAGTTGGTATCCATCAGGTACCTGGGTACCAAAAAGGTGCCTTCTTCACAAGTGATACCGGCATCCACCAGCATTCTCGTCATGACCACGTCAACAATGTTCCCCGTTCCGACCGTCTCGGTGAAGCCGGTGCTGCTGCCGGCGCCCGGCCGCGGGACGGACCTGCCGGTCAAGATCTCCGCACCGGTGACCGGGAAGGATCTGCCGATCGTCCTGTTGTCGCACGGCTACGGTTCCTCGCTCGACGGGTACGGGCCGCTCGCCGACTTCTGGGCCGCCCACGGCTTCGTGGTGGTCCAGCCCACCCACCTCGACTCGCGCACCGTGGGCCTCGCCCCGGAGGATCCGCGCACCCGGCGGCTCTGGCGGCTGCGGGTCGAGGATCTGACACGCATTCTCGACCGGCTCGACGTGCTGGAAGCCGCGGTGCCGGGTCTGGCCGGCCGGCTCGACCACGGGCGGATCGCGGTGGCCGGGCATTCTTTCGGCGGCCAGAGCGCGGGCATTCTGCTGGGCCTGCGCGTCCTCGACCCGGGGAGCGGGCCGGCGGAAGATCTGTCCGACTCGCGGGTCATGGCCGGGGTGCTGCTGGCGACGGCGGGTCGGGGCGGATCGGATCTGACGCCGTTCGCGGCGGAGAACTTCCCATGGATGAACCCGGATTTCGCGCACATGACCACACCGGCCCTGGTGGTCGCCGGTGACAAGGACGACTTGCCGCTGACGGTGCGGGGTCCGGAGTGGACGACCGACCCGTATTTCCTGAGCCCCGGCAAGAAGAGCCTGCTCACGCTGACCGGCGCGGAACATTCGCTGGGCGGGATCGCCGGGTACGACGCCCGGGAGACGACCGACGAGCACGCCGGTCGGGTGGCGCTCGTGCAGCGGGTGACGCGGGCATACCTGCGGCACACGCTCGGCGTCGAGAGCAGCGGCTGGGCAGCGGTCCAGGATGCCCTTGGCACGGGCGCTGACCCGCTGGGCCATCTCGCATCGAAGTAGGTCGCGGTAGCCGGCGTGCTGCGACCGGCCGGGGCGGTTCCCTCGGGGCGGCCGGCGCACTCATTCAGCCCGCGCCGGGCGGCGGGGGGTTCACGACCAGCACCGAAGGGGCGGCCGGAACCCGCGATCGGAGTTGGCGGGGCGGCCGGAGTCCGCGATCGGCGAATTCGGGGGCGGTAGCGGCACGCGATCGCCGTGTGCGTGCGTTTACCGCCCGCCCAGGGGCGGCAGCAGGACGCAGTCCGGCAATGCGTGCACGGACCCGCCCCTCCTGGGGCTAGGAAGCGCGCGATCAGGCGCGGGCCCGCCTGCCCTCCCGGCCGCAGCGCCCCTCCCGACCCGGCTGGCGCTGGCGGCTGCCTCGACGGCCGGGAGACAGCCGCCAGCGCCAGCCGGGGCACGGGAGCACACGGTGACCCGGCACGACTACCGGCTGGGCACCAGAGGTGCCATCGGCACCTCGAGACACCCCTCACGACCAGCCAAGACACGGAGGCGCGCAGCGGACCGGCGCGGCTGTCGGCTGGGCGTCGGGTGACCGGGGGCGGTCAGCGGTGGCGGGCGGTGGATTTGGCGCGGTACATGGCGGCGTCCGCTTCGCGGAGCAGGTGGTCGGAGTCGATGGTGCCGTTGCCGGAGACGGCTACGCCGATGCTGACCCCTACCTCGACGGTGCGGCCGTCGATGACGGTGGGCATCGAGACGGCCTCCTGGATCCCGGTGCAGACCGCCTGATGGGCGTCCGGGGTGGGCAGGCCGTCGATCAGTACCACGAACTCGTCGCCGCCGAGCCGGGCGACCGTGTCGGTGCGGCGCAGCAGGGCGGTCAGCCGGCGGGCGGTTTCGATCAGCAGCAGGTCGCCGGTGGCGTGGCCGTGGGTGTCGTTGACCGCTTTGAAGCCGTCCAGGTCCAGCAGCAGCACCGCGAACCGGTAGCCGGGTTCGCGGGCGGCGCGCGCCTCGGCCCGGGCCAGCCGGTCCTCCAGCAGCACCCGGTTGGGCAGGCCGGTCAGGTGGTCGCGGAGTGCCGCGGTGCGCAGCCGTTCCTCCTGCTCGCGCAGCGCGGTCATCATCACCTGGTAGTCCAGCGCCGACGCGAGCAGGGCGCCGGAGTGGTTCATCATCTCGCGGCCGGGCGGGGTGGTGGACTGGATCCGGCCGACCGCGGCGAGCATGCCCCAGTCCTTGGCGCGGCTGCGGACCGGCACCGTGAAGACGATGTCACCGGCCGCGCCGTCGGCCAGGTCGAACAGGGCGGCCGGCGGGAAGCGGGACACCGGCAGTTCGGCGTCGGGCGCGCCGAGGTCGATCCGGAACTCGCCGACCAGCCGCAGCCGATCGGCCTCGACGGCCGGGCCCGCGACCCGGCCAGGGCCGACGTCGCCGGGCTGGTCGGAGGTCCAGAGGCCGAGGCAGCCGGCCAGGGCCGGGGTCAGGCCGAGCCAGTCGAGCGCGCGGGCGTCGAGTTGCTGGGTGCCGAGCAGCGCGATGCCCAGTTCGTACTGGATGTTGAGGGTGGCCTGCAGGTATTGGACCTGGCCGAACAGGGAGCGGGTGTCCGGTTCTGACACTGGCAGGCCGGTGCTCGGGCAGCCGCACGAGTCGCGCCGCTGGAAGATCGTCGGGACCTGCCAGGTGCGCGGCGACCCGGCCGGGTCGGCCAGCAGCTCGCCGAACAGCTTGTAGACCGCGGCGCCCACCTCGTCGAGCGGCTGCCGCACGCTGGACAGCGCCGGCCGCAGGTACGCCGCGTCGGCGATGTCGTCGAACCCGACCACCGCGAGGTCCCCGGGCAGGTGGTAGCCGGCCGCGAGGATCCGGCCGATCAGCCCCATCGCGTTACGGTCGGTGCCGAGCACGATCGCGGTGGCCGGCATCCCGGCCCGGATCAGCGTGCCGGCGACCGCCTCCCCGCCGCTCTCGTGGTTGTCGCCGGTGTCGAAGAGCAGTGCAGGGTCGGGGGTCAGGCCGTGCGCGAGCAGTCCCTCGCGATATCCCTCGTGCCGTTCGCGCAGGTCGAAGTGGGCCAGGTAGCCGGCGAACGCGATCCGTTCGTGACCGTGTTCGATCAGGTGGCGCACGGCCTCGCGTACGCCGCTGCGGTTGTCGGCCAGGACCACCGACGCGCCGGTGTCGGCCGCGTCCTGAGCCACCAGGATCACCGGGAGGCCGGCCCGGCGCGCCGCGGCGGCCCAGCCCGGCTCGACCGCGCCGGGCAGCACCACCAGCCCGGACACGTGATCCCAGGCCAGCGGCCGGCGGAACTCGGGCAGCCCGCTGCGGTCGGCGCTGTGCGAGCCCGGGTCGAGGGTCTGCACCGCCATCACCCGGTCGCCGCCGGCCACGGCCGCGGCGTTGATCCCCTCGATGATCGCGCCGTAGTAGTCACCGCCGACGAAGGGGGACAGGATCGCGAAGATGCGGCCACTCACCGGTCCATGATCCCTTGCTCCGGATATCGTGCGACCAGAAAATCCGACCTTTGGCGGATCGGCTGCGGCGGGACCAAAACCCGAGCTGCTGCTGCCGGATGAAACATGAAACGACGCGCTAAACCTCACTATAGAGTGACAACACGCTGGAGTGAGCCGGCCTGCCGTAAGTTGGCGGCGGCTACGCGTCCGCCGTCTTCAGCTGCCCCAGACCCTGGTAGCGCACTCAAATCCGCGCAAGCACTCCAGGGAGAAGAAACCGTGTCCCCCTCCCCTGTCGTCGAGTACGCCGTGCACGGCGTCTGGTCGCACCGCCTGGGTGTGGACGTGGTGGCCGGGCTGCGTGCCCGGTTCGCCGACGCACCGGCCGGCGTCATCATCGACCTGCACGGCATGACCGACGACGACGCCGCGAGCCTCCCGCTGTGGCTGGCCGCCCGCCGGGCCGCCGCCGCCATCCGGCCGACCGTGCCGCTGGCCCTGTGCATGCCGGCCACCACCGTGCTGGAGACCCGGCTGCGGCGGATCGGCGCCGAGCGTCTGCCGATCTTCACCACCATGCCCGAGGCTCGCGCCGCGATGGCCGCGCGGATACCCGCCTGATCCGGCACGCCCCGCCCGGCCTACCATCGCCACGGTACGCAAGCATGGGATTAACGGAGGTCACGTGGCACAGGACGACATCTCGCGCGGTGAGGCGGACCGGCTCCGCAAGCTCGACGACGAGGCCCGGGTGGCCAAGACGTTCGAGGTCATCGCCGCCAAGCGCGCGCTGTGGGTCTGGGGCGACGAGGACGAGACGTTGTTCACCGAGGACGGGAAGCGCAACACCCTGCTGCCGATCTGGCCGTACGCGACGGTGGCCCGGCTGGACAACGAGGGCGAGGTCGACGGCGAGCACGCCATCAAGATCTCGGTCGACGTGTTCCTCAAGGAGTGGCTGCCCCAGCTGGCCGAGGACGACGCGGACATCGCGATCTTCCCGGTCGAGGAGATGCCCGCCGGGGTCGTCACGCTCAGCGACTTCCGCTCGCGGCTGTCGGTCGCGCAGCGCGTGAACTAAGAAGTCGCGCAGCGCGTGAACTAAGAACACGGCGAACGCCGGCTGGAACGGGGTATTTCATCCGATCCGGCCGGCGTTCTTTCGTTCCCGCCACCGGGCCACCCGGCCACAGGCATACTTCCCGGGATAAATGTCAGCATTCGTGGTAGTCGATGGGCAAACCGTGCCACACGTTGACCTTCGTGAATTCGACGCCATAGGCTGCTGATCGTTTCGAGTCATTTCCCGGGAAGGGAACGAGGACACGTTGCGACTTCCGCCGAACCGTCTGGCGGGCGCCCTGGCGCTCGTGCTGATCACCGCCATGACCCCGCTGCTGACCGGCACACCGGCCACCGCGACCCCGCCGCCCACTACCTGCGGCGACGACCCCGCCGCCCGCCTGAGCACCGTACCGGCCCCGGAGGCGTTCCTCGGGTTCCCGCTCGGCGCCGGCCAGCAGCGGGTGGTCACCAACGACGAGATCCAGGGCTATCTGAGCGCGGTGGACCAGGCGTCCGACCGCGTGACCAGCGGCACGATGGGCACCAGCGTGCTCGGCCGGCCGCTGCCGTACGCCGTGGTGACCAGCAGCAGGCAGGCGAAGAAGAGCACCCTTGCCGAGATCGCCGCCGACATCCGTGGCCTGCGGGATCCGCGCTCGCTCAAGGCCGTGAACGCGCGCCGGATCGCCGCCGACAAACCGGCCATCGTCTGGATCGCCGGCAACGTGCACGGCGGCGAGACCAGTGGCGCCGACGCCGCCCTCAAGACCCTCTACGAGCTGGCATCCGGCCTGTCCTGTGCGGTACGCCAGCGCACCGACAACCTGGTCACGGTGATCGTGCCGACCCAGAACCCGGACGGCCGGGACGCGTTGCGCCGGCAGAACGAGTACGGCTTCGACCTGAACCGGGACTGGTTCGCCCGCACCCAGCCGGAGACCGACAGCAAGCTGGAGCTGCTGCGCACGTTCCCGCCACAGGTCTTCATCGACGCGCACGAGATGGGTGGGAAACAGTACTTCTTCCCGCCGAACGCCGACCCGATCCACCACGAGATCGCCGACGAACCGGTCGACTGGATCAACCGGATCGGTGAGGCGAACAAGGCCGGATTCGGCTACAACGGCGCGTGCACGGAGACCGTCACGGACGAGTGCTATTTCAACTACGACACCTACGACCTGTTCTACATGGGTTATGGCGACACCGTTCCGGCGACCGGGTTCGGCGCGGCCGGCATGACGTACGAAAAAGGCAGTGCCTCGACCGTCCAGGACCGGGTGCAGCAGCAGTTCAACACCCAGTGGGCGACCCTCGGGTGGGCCGCGGCCAACAAGCGTGAGGTGCTGACCAGCTACTACAAGATCTGGTCGGACGCGCTCGCCGAGGGCCGGGCCGGCACGCTCGAACCCAACGAGGTGGTCCAGCCGACGAACGAGGTCCAGTTCCCGGTGCCGGACCTGAAGATCAAGTCGTACTTCCTGATGCCGGACCGGCAGCTCGCCGACGTGCGCAAGCTGGTCGAGCGGCTGCGCCGGATGGACGTCGAGGTCTACCGGGTCACGAAGCCGCTGAAGGTGCCCACCGCGCACCTCTTCGGCGGCCGGACCGGTACGAACGTGACAGTGCCGGCCGGCGCGTACTGGATCCCGATGGAGCAGCCGCAGAAGCACTGGATCCAGGCGACCCTGGGCGAGGACCCGTACGTGCCGTTCCCGTACTTCTACGACGTGTCGTCGTGGAGCAACCCGCTGCTGATGGGCATCACCACGATCTACACCGGTGACGCCGTGAAGCCGCGCGCCGAGCGGGTCAAGCGGCTCGAAGGCGGCCGCGACGAGGCGGCCCGGGGCTCGTACTCGTACCGGGCGGACTCGGCGTCGGCGGCCCAGCTGACGTTCCGGCTGCTCGGCCAGGGGGTCCCGGTCCTCGGTGACGACGATCTGGTCCGGGTGCCGGCCACCGCGGTCACGCCGGCCGTCGACAAGCTCGCCCGGTCACTGGGCGTCACCCTGACCGCCAGTCGCCGGGCTGCCACCGGCACGGCGATCACCCTGCCGGACGTCGGGCTGTTCCGCGGCACCGGCATCTCCACCACCTCGGGTTCCTACGGCGAGGCCCGGTACGTGCTGGGCAACCAGTGGGGGCTCACCCTCTCCCCGGTGACGACCGCCGACATCAACGACAACACGGCCGCGTTCACCGGCCGTACGGTCCTGCTGGTGCCGGACGGCAGCAACGCGACGGGTGGGCTCACCGCGGCCGGGCAGGCCAACCTGCGGAACTGGATCGCGCAGGGTCACACGTACGTCGGCCTGCGCAACGAGGGCACCCGCCTGGCCCGGGCGGCCGGCCTGACCTCCACCACCGAGAAGCCGAAACCCGCCGACTACCTGGTGATCGGGTCGCACCTGCGGGTGGACGTGCACGACGACAGCCCGGTCGCGGCGGGCCGGCCGGCCGAGGACTTCCAGTTCAACAACGGCGACCCGGTCCTCACCCCGAGCACCACCGGCGCCAACGTCGTCACGTACCCGGCCGACGACACGTTCTGGTACAACGGCTACACCGTGCACGCCGACGTCCTCAAGGGAACGTCGGTGGTGGTGGACGAACCGACCGGGGCCGGGCGCGCGGTGCTGTTCGCGTTCAACCCGCTGTTCCGCGGCTACAACGAGAACGGGCTGCAACTGGTGGCGAACGCGCTGCTCTACCCGGGTGCGGCACCGGAGGCGCGGCTGGTGGCGCCGAGTGTGGACCCGGCCCGGGCCCGGGCGGCGGACCAGCCGGACCCGCCGAACCTCGGCGGGGAGTGGCGGCCGGGGCGGATCCAGGTGGCGGTGGCTGACCTGGCGCGCACCCAGCAGGTGGTCAGCCGGTACACCGGCACGGCGACGGCCGCGGTGGTCGGCGATTCGGCGTACCTGACCGTTCCGAACCCGGACGGGCTGCCGATCGACGAACACCCGTACCTCAAAGATCTGATCAGTGACCTGCGGGCGGCCTCGATCCCGCTGAGGTCGGTGGTGGGCTGATCGCGGCCCGGGCGGCCCGGCGGGACAACTGCGCGAACGCTGCGCTCAATTCCGCCGGGCCGACCACTGTCAGCTCCGCGTCGTAGCGGGCGAAGGCGGCGGCCAGGCCCGCCCACGACCAGGAGCCCAGCGTGACCCGGCAGCGGTCCGGGCCGGCCTGCTCGACGAGGCCCTCCCGGGTGTAGGTGGCGATGACGGCCGCCGGCCTGTCCACCAGCACGGTGCCCTGGCACGGCCAGCCGCCGTCGGCTTCTTGTGATCCGCGGAACGTGCCGGTGAGATAGGCCGCGACGTCGCCACCGGGCAACGAACGCGGAGCGAAACGCGGCCCGTTCGGGGTGCGCAGGCGGATCCGGTCCACCCGGAACGTCCGCCAGTCCGCGCGGTCGAGATCCCACGCGATCAGATACCAGCGCCCGTCCCGGGTCACCACGTGGTGCGGCTCGGCGCGGCGCGGCGGCCGATCCGCGTCCGCGTCGCCGTAGTCGAACCGCACGACCTCGTGCCCGTGCACCGCCGCACTGAGCGCCAGCAGCACGTCACCGTCGACCGGGGTGCCGGGCCGTTCGACGGCGGTCACCCGCAGCGCGGCGATCCGGTGCCGCAGCCGCGACGGCATCACCTGCCGGATCGTGTGCAGGGCCCGCTCGGCGGCCTCGGCCAGCCCGTTGCCCGGCGTCGTCGCGGCGATCTGCAACGCCACGGTCAGCGCGACGGCCTGCTCGTCGTCGAAGAGCAGCGGCGGCAGGTCGGCGCCCGCGCTCAGCCGGTACCCGCCGTCCGGGCCCTTGATCGCGGCGATCGGATAGCCGAGCTCGCGCAGCCGGTCGACGTCGCGGCGCACCGTGCGCAGGCTGATGTCGAGGCGGTCGGCGAGCAGGGTGCCGGACCAGTCGCGGCGCGTCTGCAACAGCGACAGCAGGGCCAGCAGGCGGGCGGAGGTTTTCGGCATGTCCTGGATTCTGCCCGGAGAAGAGGCCACACCCTGGCACCTACTGCTGCGAATCTTCGTCTCAACAACCCCTTGTGAGTACGGAGTCAGCAACATGTTCGATGTTCTGGGCGATCTGAACTGGTTCGGGATCCTGGCCGGTTTCGTCGCGTTCACCGTGCTCGGCGGCGTGTGGTTCGCGCTGCTGTTCCCCCGCGCCTACAACCTGTCCCTGGGCCGCGACCCCGGCGCCAAGCCGCAAGGCTCGCCGCTGTTCTTCGCCGGCCCGCCCCTGACCAGTCTGATCATCACGATCACCAGCGCGGTCCTGATGGCCGCCCTGCACATCGACACCTACGGCGACGCCCTGCTGTTCGGCCTGATCGTCGGCCTCGGCTACCTGACCGCGAACACGGTCACCATCGCCATCAACCCGAACTTCCTGCGCCCACTGCTCTACGCCGCGATCTCCGGTACCTACAACCTGCTGGGCAGCATCATCGTCAGCGTCCTGCTGCTGGCCGTCTAGCCGCGGTCGGTGACGATCAGCGCCCGCCGGTGATGGTGTGGCAGGTGCCCTCGCGTCCGAAAGCCTGTGCCCAGCGGGCGGTGTCCCCCAGTCCGGCAGAGCCGCCCAGCCCGGCAGCAGCCAATTGGGCCGGTTGCCGGCCTGCGGCCAGCACATTCGTCCATTGGCGACCGTTGAGTGTCAACACGCGCAGCGCGGGGAACGTGGCGAGCACCTCGATGTCCGACACCGCCGCCTCGGACAGGTCGAGACGGGCCAGGTTCGGCAGGGCGGCCAGATGGGCGACCGGCGCGGGCTCGTCATTGCCGGCCAAGGTGAGGTCGATGACGGTGGGAGGCAGCCCGGTGAGTACCCACCGGGCGGCCTCCACGCTCAGGCGCTCGACCGGCGAATGAGCGGGTAGATCGATGTCGGCCAGAGGGACCTTTCCCCGTACGACCAAGGACCGGAGGTTGGTGAAGGGTGCGAAGTCGCCGAAGCGGACCGGGGCTTGCGTATGAAGCACGATTCCTTGGGCCGATGTCGGCAGGGCGGCGATGCTGTCCACCCTGATCTCGGGGTCCGCTGGTGAGGGGCGCTCGTCGTCAAGGGTCGCGATGGCGCGGCGGAGCAGGTCGGTGACCGAGGTGGTTACGTACTCGACCGGTGCCCACACGTCTCTTCCGTGCGTGACCACCTGACCGACGCGGCCCAGCGGTCCCGGATCGAGGTCGACGGCCGCGAAATTCGAGCCGTAGTCGCGGGCGAACGTGATCCAGCCGTTGCTCGATGACACCCGCCGCACATGCCCGACCGGCTCACAGTCGAAGATCACCGCGCGGTCGAACGGGCCGTCGTGGTATCCGGGATAGTTCTGCCGGTTCCACTCGACGAGGGCCGCCAGGGACACGAGAACGAACGGGTCGAGCAGGCCCGACTCGCCGTGGTCGTCGTGGACCAACCGGTAGAGGGCCCGCAGATCCTCCGGCAGCCGTACGCCGAGGTGTTGTTCGGCGGCCAGGATCTCTTCCTCGGTATGGCCGGGCGCGTACCCGTGCGGATGATGGCGTGCGACGAATTCACCGACCAACCGCTCGACCTCGGCCAGCACGACCGGATCGGTGACGCCGACGTCGCTGGTGCCGGGTTCGCGGACCGGCGGCCGTTCATGCCCGGGTAGGCGGTAGTCCTCGTCGAGAACGATCCGGGCCGGCAGCGACGGCGCGTCCCGCGACCAGTGGATCGTGTACGCCCCACCCGGATCACCGATCATTTCGACGACCAGACCACGGCCGGCAACTTCGGCGAGCGCCGTCATGGCATTGTCGAGATCCAGGTTCTTCCAACGGCCCACCAGCGCAGGCTCACCCGCCTGGGTGTAGGTCTGGCTCCGACTGCCATGCGCGTGCACGCTGATCAGTTGATAGCCCGGCTCCCGCAGGCCCGCCACGAACGCCGTGCCCAGCTGGTGAAGAACATCGTCGATCTCGCTCACGTCGGGATTGTGTCAGCCCGCGGTCCGGTGCGAGGCAGTGGCCGGCTTCCGGTCGTCGGCTGGTGCTCAGGGGTGCCTCGAAGGGCTTGAGGCACCCCTGAGCACCAGCCCGAACGTCTCGATGGTCATCGTGGTGAGCCGACCCCCAGCCGCGGGTGCGCCGAGCGGCGAAGGCACTCACGCCGAAAATTTTTACGAGCCACCGCAACCGCACTAGGCTCACCGCCATGTATCGCGCGGTGCTCCTCGACGTCTACGGCACGCTGGTGCACGACGACGAGGCCGAGGTCTCCGCGGTCGCCGCGCGGGTGGCCGGGCTGGCCGGGGTGGAGCCGGGCGTCGTCGAGCGGGAGTGGGGCACGCGCATCTGGGCGATGGCCGACACCGCGCACGGTGACGGTTTCCGCAGCCTGGCCGACCTCACTACCGCGAGCCTGACCCAGACCGCGGAGCATTTCGGCGTAGAAATCGACGCCGCGCAGGTCACCCGGGAGCAGACGGCGTTCTGGCGCACCACCCCACTGTTCGCCGACGCCCTCCCGTTCCTGGCCGCCGTGCCGGTGCCGGTGTGCCTGGTCTCCGACGCCGACCGCGGCGACCTGGACGCCGTCCTGCACCGGCACGGCATCACCGTGGCCGGCGTGGTGACCAGCGAGGACGCCCGCGCCTACAAGCCCCGCCCGGAACCGTTCCGGCTGGCGCTGCGACAGCTCGGCCTCGCCGCCACCGACGTGATCCACGTCGGCGACTCGGTGACCAGCGACATCGGCGGAGCGGCCGCGCTGGGCATCGCCTCCGCGCACCTGGACCGCTCCGGAAGCCGCACCACCACGCACTCTCTCGCCACGCTGACCGACCTTCTCCCGCTGCTCGCCGCCTGACGACTACTGCAGTGGTAGTTGCGGTGGCTGCTGTCGGTGGACGACACCGGCCGGCGATTTCGGCACGCTTTTGAGCAGGCCCGAAAAGTCAGCGAGGGAAGGAACGACGTCTCGGCCTACCTGAAGGCCGGGTACGTCCACGTGCACCCGGGCCTGCGCGGCAATGACCGACGCCAGCGGCAAGACGATCAGTGACGCGGTCAAGGCCTCCAACACCGCGAAGGTGACCAGCCTGGCCGGCTTCGCCAAGAGCCGGAAGCCGCCGACCAAGGCGGTCGGCGCGTTCGACGGCCCGGACCGGACCGTCGACGAGAACGTGGTGTTCGGCAGCGGCACCGTCTGGGGCCTGGGCCACACGATGGCCGAGGCCACCGCGGACTTCATCACCTGGGTGACCGAGACGTTCGCGAAGTGACCGGTGCCGCCGAGCGGGTCGCGTGCAGGGAGGCGAGCAGCTGCAGGCGGTCCGCGTCGGCGGAGCCCGGCTCGGTGGTGAAGACCAGCATGACCGGGCCCGGATTGCCGGGCAGCGGATAGGTGTCCCAGTCCAGGGTGATGTCGCCGGCCTCCGGGATCCGGAAGGTCTTGGTGCCGCTGACCGACACCCGCACGTCGTGCCGGGCCCACAGCCGGCGGAACTCGGCGCTGCGGATGCTCAGCTCACCGACGATCGCGGTGGCCCGCGGGTGGGTGGGGTCGGCGGCGACGGCGGCGCGCATCAGGCCGATGTAGTCCAGGGCCTGACCCTCCCAGTCCGGGCAGGTCCGCTCGGCGGTGCGGGTGTCGTCGAAGAGCAGCAGGAGCATGTTGAGCCGGTCGGCCGGGTAGTCCCGCGGGTCGCCGAGCAGGGCCTCCGCCATCGGGTTCCAGGCGAGCAGGTCGAGGTGCCGGCCGAGCACGACCGCCGGGGTGTCCATCACCCGCAGCAGCCGCCGGGTGCTGGCCGGGACGTGCTCCGGGCCGCGCTCCGGGCGCTCGGGCATCGGCCGGCGGGCCGCGTGGGCCAGCGCGAACAGGTGCCGCCGCTCGTCGTCGTCGAGGACGAGCGCGCCGGCCAGGGCGTCCAGCACGTCGTCCGACGGGCGCACCTCCCGGCCCTGTTCCATCCTTTGGTAGTAATCGGTGCTCAGGCCGGCCAGCAGGGCCAGCTCCTCGCGGCGCAGCCCGGTCACCTTGCGCCGGCCGCCCGGCTCCAGGCCGACGTCGCGCGGGCTGAGCCGGCTGCGCCGGGCGCGCAGGAAATCGCCGAGCTCACGGGCGTACGGATGGGTCATGCCGCAAGTGTGCGGCCTGCCCGGACCGGCACGGTAGGTCTCGCAGACCTAGGCAACGAAGTACGACCGAACCCGCTCCCGCAGCTCCTAACGTCGTCGGCACACCCGCACCGACGCACCCTGGAGCAGCAGATGACCGGATGGACCGCCGACCGCATCCCCGACCAGCACGGCCGGGTCGCCGTGGTGACCGGTGCCAACTCGGGCCTCGGCCTGGTCACCGCGACCGAGCTGGCCCGCCGCGGCGCCCGCGTGGTGCTCGCCGTGCGCAACACCGCCGCCGGGCAGGAGGCCGCCCGGCGGATCGGCGGGGACGTCGAGGTCCGCGAGCTGGACCTGGCGTCTCTCGCCTCGGTACGGGCGTTCGCCGCGACGCTGACCGCCGACCACCCGGCGATCGACCTGCTGATCAACAACGCCGGGCTGGTGCTGCTCGGGCCGCGCCGGGTCACCGCCGACGGCTTCGAGCTGCACCTCGGCACGAACATGCTCGGCCACTTCGCGCTGACCGGCCTGCTGCTGGACGCGCTGGCCGCCACGCCGCGACCGCGGGTGGTCAGTCTCAGCTCGATCACCCACAAGGGCGCGCACCTGGACTTCGACGACCTGATGACCGAACGCGACTACAAGCCCTCCCCCGCGTACGGCCGGTCGAAGCTGGCCACCACGGTCTTCGGTCTGGAGCTGGACCGCCGGCTGCGCGCTACCGGCTCGCCTATCGTCAGCACCCTCGCGCACCCCGGGCTGACCCGCACGAACCTGACGCCGCGCGCCTGGGAGCACAAGGGCCGGCTCGGGCGGGCGATCGCGACGGTCGGGCTGCTGGCCACCCAGTCGGTCAAGCAGGGCACGCTGCCGCAGTTGCGCGCCGCGACCGACCCGGACGTGCGCGGCGGCCAGTTCTTCGGCCCGGCCGGGCTCGGCGAGACGCGGGGCCGGGTCACCGAGGCGAAGCTGAGCCGGGAGGCCGCCGACCCGGCCGTCGGCAAACGCCTCTGGGCCGCCGCGCAGGAGCTGACCGGGGTCAGTTACCTCTGACCAGTACGGCGATGTCATTTTCGGTCAGGCTGCCGAGCACCACGACACCGTCGTGTTCGGCGACCGAGGTGACGAACCCGTACGAGCCGTCGGCGACCCGCAGGTCGTGGACCCGGCTGCCGTCCAGGTCGAAGGCCATCACCCAGGCGATCGGCACCGGCCGGGGGCGCAGCGCGGCGGGCAGGTTCCAGACCAGCAGGCGCAGGAACCCGGGCAGCGGCAGCAGCCGGTCGAGCAGGGTGTTGCGGGGCGCCGCGATCGCCACCCAGACCAGCCCGTCACTGCCGAGCCACATGTTGTCCGGGAAGCCGGGCAGGTTGCCGACCAGGGTCTCGGTGTCGCCGGCCCGGGAACCGGTCAGCCAGTGCCGTTGCACGCGATAGCCGGTGGTCTCCGCGACCAGCAGGTACGACTCGTCCGGCGCCAGCACCAGCCCGTTGGCGAACTTCAACCCGCTCAGCACGGTGGTGACCGCGCCGTCCGGGTCCCGGCGCAGCAGCCGGCCGGTGTTCGAATGCTCGAAGACGTCGCCGAGGTGCTGGTCGAGGTGCCACTGCGCGGTCGAGGTGGTGAACCAGATCGTGCCGTCGAGCCCCTGGACCACGTTGCTGGCGAAGGTGAGCGGCTCACCGTCCACGGTGTCCACGAGCACCTCGACCGTGCCGTCCGGCCGCACCTCGAGGAGGCCGCGATCGTGGTCGCAGACCAGGACCCCGCCGTCGGCCCGCGGGTGCAGTCCGAGCGGGCGGCCGCCGGTCTCGGCCAGCACGGTGCGGTCACCGGTGGCCGGGTCGATCCGGACGATGCGCCCGTCCGCCGTACCCGTGATGATCTGGCCCTGGTCGTCGAAGACGACGTCTTCCGGGCCGTGCCCGCCGGTCGGCAACCGCCGCACCGCCAGCGGTCCGGTCGGTCCTGGATCGGTGACGGCGGGCGGGCTCCAGCGACGCGGATGGATCAGGCGGCGGGTCATGCCATCGAGTCTTCCCTATCCCGGCCGGGGATCAGGTGGTGGCGATCTCGTTGGCCTTCGCCCGCACGGTCAGTTTCTTGGTCGTGGTGCCGTCCGGGCCGGTCGCGGTGAGCAGGTAGGTGTGTGTCGCGTAGCTGCCCGGCTCGGCGTCGCCGCACGGGAAGTTCAGGCTGACCGAGTCCTTGGTGCCGTACGTGTCGTAGATGCCGGGGCCGTCGACCGAGATCGTGGTGGACTCGGCGTGGCTGACCTTCCACTCCAGGACCACCGGGTCGCCCTCGTACTTGACCTGATCGGTTCCGGACGGGCAGGACGGCTTCGACGCGACCCGGAAGTAGGAGATCGACGGGCCGGTCGGCGCCTCGGGCGACGGCGAGCTCGAGGTGGACGTCTTGTGGGTGGAGATCACCTTCGGGGTGTGCGAGCCGGTCGACGGCTCCGACGACTCCGACGACTGCGGGTCGGCCAGGTCGGAGGACTCGACGGACGGTTCAGCGGCCGGGGCAGAGGCGTCGGTCGAGGTGGCGGGGGCCGGGAGTGAGCCGGTGCCGGTGACGCGTTTGTGGGAAAGGGCGTATCCGGCCGCCACGGCGAGGATCACCAGGGCGAGCAGAACCGTGATGAACCAGCGGCGTCGCGCCGCAGCCGATGACGTGGCGTCCTGAGCCGACACGAGTGTCCTCCCTGATGGGGCGGTATCTTTCGGCGAACTGTACGAGCGCCGATCACCCCGCGGTACCACCGTCCGGCCGTCCTGGCACGAAGCCGGTACCGCACCTCAGCACGACGGGCGTTGTCAGGGCGGGCTCAACTCCGCGCGGAGCGCCTCCAGACAATCCTCGATGATGGCGGCGAGCGGGCGATCGTCGTCAAGCCACTGCGCGACCGCGACGAACAGCAGCGTCACAGTGGACTCGGCGATCAGCGCCGCGCGGGTGCCGTCGAGCCCCCGCGCCACGAACCCGGCCCGGATCGCCTCGGCGAGCGCGGCCCGTTTGCGCAGCTCCCGCTCCTGCAGCCCTTCGTCGGTGCCGACGATCTCGCGGCGGGCCCGCACCGCGGCCTTGCGCGGCTCGAACCGGGTCTCGGCCACGGCCCGCAGACCGTCGAGAACGATCGTCAGGGGCGCCGCGCCGGCCGGTGCCTGGGCCAGGAACGCCGCGGCCATGGCCGGCACTTCGGCGTCGCCGGCGAAGAGCACTTCCCGCTTGTCGGCGAAGTGCCGGAAGAACGTCCGCGTGGTCAGCCCGGCCCGGGCGGTGATCTCCGGAACCGTCGTCGCGGCGAAGCCCTGCTCGGCGAAGAGCTCGAGTGCTGCCTGCTGCAAGCGTTCCCGGGCGTCCGGTTGCCATCGCGCCATGACACCAGACTAGTGATGACACGTAGTGTCGTCACGAGCTATGGTGATGACACGACGTGTCATTACAGAAGGTGAGTCTCAGCGATGGCTGAAGTGTGGATTCTGGGCGGCACCGGCCGCAGCGGGCGGGCGATCGCCACGGCGTTGCGGGCCCGGGGCATCCGCCCGACGCTCGTCGGCCGGGACGGCGCCCGCCTGACCGCGGTGGCCGAGGGCGACCGCACGGTGGTGGCCGCCTCGATCGCGGCGATGGCCGGCGAGATCTCCCGGCAGCGACCGGCCGTGGTGATCAACACGGTCGGGCCGTTCGCCGCGACCGCCGAGCCGATCATCCGGGCCGGCCTGCCGGCGAGCCACTACGTCGACCTGGCGAACGACCTGTCCGCGTTCACCACGACCCTCGGGCTGCACGACGCGGTCGCGGCCGCCGGGCGCACCGTGGTGACCGGCGCCGGGTTCGGCGTCGCGGCGACCGAGAGCGTCGTGGTGAAACTGTGCGAGGGCCGGCCCGCACCGCGCCGCGTCCGGGTGGACGCGGTGGCCTCGCTCGCCATGGAGGCCGGCGCGTTCGGCGAGGCCCTGGCCGCCAGCATCCTGGACGGCATCCCGGGCGTGGCCGGCGGTGGCCGCTTCCAGGGCCGCCGCTACCGGGGCGGACGGCTCGTTCCGGACCGGATCGGCGGCGACGCCCGGGAGCTGACCCTGCCCGGCGGCGGTGGGACAGCGACCGCCGCGAGCATCCCGCTCGGCGAGCTGATGGCGGCCCAGCGGGCCAGCGGCGCGCCGGACGTGCAGGCCGCGTCGGGCGAGGCGCCGTCGTCGCCGGTCGCCCGGGCGGCCATGGCGGCCCTGCTGCCGGTGCTGGCGATCGGCCCGGTCCGGGAGTTCGCGAAACGGCGCCTGGCCGCCGTGCAGATCACGGCCCGGCCGCGTCCGCGCCAGCACTCCTGGGGACACGCGGTGATCGACTGGCCGGACGGCACCACCCGCGAGGGCTGGCTGCGGCTGGGCGACGCCCAGGAGTGGACCGGCGTCGTGCCGGCCGAGGTGTGCCGGCGGCTGCTCGCCGGCGAGGGCCGGCCCGGCGCCTTCACCCCGGCCGCCCTGTTCGGCTCGGAGCTGGCCGAGTCCTGCGGTGCGGAATATCTGCTGGTGGCGGACCGATAGGTCGCACAAATAGCGGACCGCCCGTTCTGTCACGGCCGCGCCGTCCGGACCGGGCGGTCCGCCGCCGGCCGCCGCGGGCCGGGCCGCCGCCGTACCCCGCAAAGCGGCGAAATCTCCGACCACAGGGGTGACCATGGGAGGAAACGCGCGCAGTCCGGCGCGGTCGTCGTGACTTTCGGGGGCAGGACGTGACGGGTAAGAACTGGCTCGCCGACGTGGGCGTGAGCGTCAAAGTGATCGCCGCGGTGTGCGTGGCCGCCGCGGTCGCCGTGGTGGTCGGCGTGACCGGGATCGTCGGCCTGGGCAAGACGAGTGCCGCGGCCGCACAGATCTCGACCAGCAACGTCGCGAGCATCACCGCGGTCGGCCGGTTGCAGACCGCGGTGGAGAAGGCGCAGGGCGACTCGGCGAACCAGGCACTGTCGCCCGACAAGACCGTCGCCGCCGGGTTCGCCGACGACTTCACCGCTGATCTGCAGGCATTCGACGACGCCATGACCGCGTACCGGGACAGCAACCCGGCCGGCAACCCGGACACCATCGACGCGCTGGCCGCCACGTGGAGTCAGTACGCCACGATCGCCAAGGACAAGATGCTGACCCTCGGCAACAACAGCAAGCTGGCTGCCTGGTCGGCGGTGCGCGACACCGAGGCCGAGCCGCTGATGCAGAAGATCGGGTCGAGGCTCGACGAGCTGGACGCGGCGGAGAAGGCCGACGCGGTGAAGAACGCCGACGCGGCCCAGGACACGTACCGGTCCAGTCGTACGCTGGCGTTGGTGATCTTGATTTTGGGGGTGGTCCTGGCGATCGGGATCGGGGCCGTGGTCGCCCGGGGCATCGTGCGGTCGCTGGCGAGGGTCCGTGAGGTGTGCGACGCCCTCGCGGTGAACGACCTCACCCACACCAGCGGGCTGACCGGGCGCGACGAGCCCGGCCGGATGGGCCAGGCCCTCGACGCGGCGATCGTGAACCTGCGGGAGACCGTGTCGACCATCGAGCAGTCCGCGGCGTCGCTCGCGGGCGCGTCCGAGCAGATGACCGGCGCAGCCGCGCACATCGCCGACTCCGCCCTGCAGGCCTCGACCGAGGCGCAGGCCGTCTCGGCCGCCGCCGAGGAGATCTCCCGCAGCGTCGACACCGTCTCGGCGGGCAGCGAGGAGATGGGCGCGTCGATCCGGGAGATCTCGCAGAACGCGTCCGAGGCGGCCCGGGTCGCGACCGAGGCGGTCAACGTCACCGAGGCCACCTCGGCGACCATGAAGAAGCTCGGCGAGTCGTCCGCCGAGATCGGCAACGTGATCAAGGTGATCACCTCGATCGCCGAGCAGACCAACCTGCTCGCCCTGAACGCCACCATCGAAGCGGCCCGGGCCGGCGACGCGGGCAAGGGGTTCGCCGTCGTCGCGTCGGAGGTCAAGGACCTCGCGCAGGAGACCGCCCGGGCCACCGAGGACATCTCCAGCCGGGTCGAGGCGATCCAGGCGGACACCAGCGGCGCGGTCGCCGCGATCGAGGAGATCTCCCTGGTGATCTCCCGGATCAGCGACTTCCAGACCACGATCGCCTCGGCGGTCGAGGAGCAGACCGCCACCACGGCCGAGATGAGCCGCAGTGTCTCCGAGGCGGCGTCCGGCACCAACGAGATCTCGCAGGGCATCACCGCGGTGGCGACCGCGGCCGAGTCGACCACCCAGGGCATCGCCGAGACCCAGCAGGCGACCGCCGAGCTGGCCCGGATGGCGTCCCAGCTCAACACCCTGGTCGGCAGCTTCCGCCGGTAGTCAGCCGACCAGGCCGGCCTCGACCTCCGGGATACCCATCTCCTCGAGGATCGTGATCGTGCACTGGTCGGACCACTGCAGATGGTGGTGATCGCCGACCAGCGCGACGGCCTCGTCCATCGAGGCGGCCTCCAGGATGGTCATCCCGACGATCTCGGTCGGTGCGTCCGCGACGCCCGTGCGGGACACGGTCGTCGTGTGGCCCAGTGGACGGCCCGGGTCGACGAGCGCCGGGCCGAGCCGCGTGAACCAGTCCGTCCACTGCTGGACGCCGATCACGGCCTCCTCCGGGGTGGCCGTCACGAACCGGGCGGCGACCTCGTGCGGCGCGCGGTAGAGCACGACGAATCGAGCCATGGTCTGGAGCTCCCTACGATCGTGGATCGGAAAGCGTGCGGGAGACGTCCCGCAGCGACGTCGCGAGCGTGCGCAACGTGGACTCGCCGAGCTGCTCGGTGACCCCGGCGGACCAGGCCAGCTGGCGCTGATAGATCTCCTCGAGCACGGCGCGGCCCGGCGCGGTCAGCTCGACGAGCTGAGTGCGGCGGTCGGTCGGATGCGGCCGGTAGGCGATCAGGCCGTCCCGCTCCAGGGCGTCGGTGATCCGCTGGACGCTCTGCCGGGCGTGACCCATGTCGGCCGCCATCGCGGCCACGGTCTGCGGCCGGAACGCCCGGCCGAGCACGTGCCACCGCGCCGAGCTCTGACCCAGCGGGCCGGCGATGCCCTCACCCGCCTGGTTGATCAGTCCGTTGACCTCGAAGACCGCCTGGACGAACTGACTCCACGCGTCACCGGGCCCGGCCTGTTCGTCCATACCGGAGACCTTGCCACGATTGACAGCGTGCTGTCAAAGACCGTAGGCGGCGCGTACTGCCGCGGTCACCGCCGCCGCCGTCAGCGCCGGGACGGTGTCCTCGGCCGCGCCCACGGTCGCCGGGTCGAACGGGTAGTCCAGTTCGGCGTACGCCGCGGTCAGCACCTCGCGCAGCACCGCCGCCCCGCTGACCTGGATGACCGTGCTGAACAGCCAGCCGTCCCGGGTCACCCGCTGCGCCGAGCCGACGATCTTCGCGCCGCCGGCGTTCACGCTGTACTCGCCCGGGCAGTACTCACCGGGCACCGGGCCGATCCGCGCGTCGACGCCGAGGCTCACCAGCATCGCGGTGTGCAGCGCCGCGAACCGCTCGAACCGCTCGACCGGATCGGGCGACTCGAGCGCCGCCCGGTGCACGTGGTCGACGACCACGCTGCCCCGGTGGTACGCGGCGAGGCTGCCGCCCTGCGGACGGACCACCGGGACGAATCCGTGCCGGCGCACCGCGGCGGTGGCCCGCTCGTATCCCGGGCGCAGCGTGTCCCGGCGGCTGAACGCCGCGGTCGGCGCGGGCGAGTAGATCCGCAGGATGTCCCGCTCGTCGCCGCGACCGTCGCGCAGCAGCTGCGGCCCGAGCGCGACGTCGCCCGCCGGGCCGCCCGCGACCAGGTTGTTGAAGAGCGTGATCACAGCCGGGCGATCACCGACGCCGGGTTCTCGATCGCGTCGGCGACGCTGCGCATGAAACCGGCCGCCGTCCCGCCGTCGCAGACCCGGTGGTCGAACACGAAGCTCATCTGCGTGATCTTACGAACGCACAGCTCACCGCCGACCACCCAGGCCCGGTCCAGGATCCGTCCGAAGCCCAGGATCGCCACCTGCGGGTGATTGATGATCGCGGCGCTGCCGTCGACGCCGAAACTGCCGTAGTTGTTCAGGGTGAACGTGCCGGCCGTCAGCTCCCGCGTGGTGCTGCGACCCTCGCGGGCTGTCGCGGTGAGCCGGCGGATCTCCTCGCCGAGCCCGGTGGTGGTCATCGCCTCGGCGCCGATCACGGCGGGCACGACCAGGCCGCGGTCACCCTGCACGGCGATGCCGAGGTTGATCTGGTCGAACTCGACGATCTCCTGGCGGTCGGCGTCGAAGCGGGCGTTGAGCACCGGGTATTCGCGCAGCGCGGCGACCGTGAACCGGGCGAGGTAGGCGAGCAGGCCGGGGCCGGTCGGCAGGCTCTCGCGCAGCGCCCACAGGTTGGTGGCGTCGACGTCGACCCAGACGGTGGCTTCCGGGATCTCGCTGCGGCTGCGGCCCAGGGCGACGGCGGCGGCCTTGCGGAAGCCGCTGAGGGGCGTCCGGCGCTCCCCGGCGACAGCCGTCGGGGTTGTGTGGAGAGCCCGCTCCACATCGGCCCGCATGATCACGCCGCCGCGGCCGGTCGGCTCGACCTTCCGCAGGTCGATGTTGTTGGTCCGGGCCAGATTGCGGACCAGCGGCGAGATCACCTGCGGTGGGCGCGCGCTGCTGACCGGTTCCGCTTTTTCTTCGGTACGGATGTCAGCCCGCGGCTTCCGCTTGCGCGCCGTGACCGCCCCGCCGGACGTCCCGTACCCGATCAGCACGTTGCCGGACCCGGCCTGCTCCTCCTCGCGGTAGGACGCGGCAGCATCCGCGACCGGCGCGGCCGGGGTCTCCGCCGCGGCCGGAGTCACCGTGATCAACGGCTGCCCGACGGCCAGGGTGGTCCCGGCCGGCACGTGCAGCGTCGCCACCCGCCCCGCATACGGCGACGGCACCTCCACCACCGATTTCGCGGTCTCCACCTCGGCGATGCACTGGTCCACGGCCACGTCGTCGCCCTCGGCCACCAGCCACTGCACGATCTCCGCCTCGGTCAGCCCTTCGCCGAGGTCCGGCAGCAGAAACGTCGTCATCTCACTGCTCCCATGACAAGTCGTCGACGGCGTCCAGCACCCGGTCCACCCCGGGCAGCTGGAAGTGCTCCAGCTTCGGCGGCGGGTACGGGATGTCCATCCCGGTCACCCGGCGCACCGGCGCCGCCAGCGAGGTGAAGCACCGCTCGGTCACCCGCGCCACGATCTCGGCGGACACCCCGGCGAACCCGGACGACTCGGTGATCACGACGGCCCGGCCGGTCGAGCGCACCGCCGCGCACACGGTCGCGTCGTCGAACGGCACGATCGAGCGCAGGTCGACCACCTGCAGGCTGCGCCCCTCCTGCGCGGCGACCGCGGCCGCCTCGAGCGCCACCGGCACCGACGGCCCGTACGCGATGAGCGTCGCGTCGGTCCCCTCGCGCCGGATCACCGCGGTGCCGATCCCGGCCGCCCGCGACGGGAACTCGACCTCTTCCTTGCTCCAGTAGAGCTTCTTCGGCTCCAGGAACACCACCGGGTCCGGTGACTCGATCGCGGCGCGCAGCAGCGTGTACGCGTCCGAGGGGGTGGCCGGCGCGACGACCTGCAGCCCCGGCGTGTGCGCGTAGTACGCCTCGGACGAGTCGCAGTGGTGCTCCACCCCGCCGATCCCGCCGGCGTAGGGCACCCGGATCACCATGGGCAGCCCGACGCGGCCCCGGGTCCGGTTCCGCATCTTCGCCACGTGGCTGATGATCTGCTCGAACGCCGGGTAGGCGAACGCGTCGAACTGCATCTCGACGACCGGGCGCATCCCGTTCATCGCCATCCCGACGGCCATCCCGACGATGCCGGACTCGGCGAGCGGGGTGTCGAAGCAGCGGCTCTCACCGAACGCGGCGGTGAGCCCGTCGGTGATCCGGAAGACGCCACCGAGCGCGCCGATGTCCTCCCCGAACAGCACCACCGACGGGTCGTCGGTCATCGCGTCGCGCAGCGCCCGGTTCAGCGCCTGCGCCATCGACAGCTTCTCGTGGGCGACGGTGGTGGTCATCGGGCTCCTTCCCGGCTCAGCTCGTCCGCGATCAGGGCGGACTGTTCCCGCAGCTGCGGGGTGGGGCTCGCGTAGACGTACGCGAAAAGGTCTTCGGGGTTGGGTTCGATGTCGAGGTTGAGACCGTCGCGCAGGTGGGTGGCGGCCCGCTCGGCCTCGGCGGTGAAGTCGGCGGCGGCCTGGTCGGTGAGCGCGCCGCGCTCGGTCAGGTAGGTGCGCAGCCGGGTGATCGGGTCGCGGTGCACCCAGGCCGCCACGTCGGCGTCGTCGCGGTACCGGGTGGCGTCGTCGGCGTTGGTGTGCGCCTGCATCCGGTAGGTGTGCGCCTCGATCAGCTGCGGGCCCTCGCCGTTGCGGGCCCGGTCCACGGCCGTGCCGAGCACCGCGAGCAGGGCGGCCATGTCGTTGCCGTCGACGCGTTCGCCGGGGACGCCGTAGCCGATGCCCTTGTGCGCCAGCGACGGCGCGGCGGTCTGGCGAGCGAGGGGGACGCTGATCGCGTACTCGTTGTTCTGCACGAAGAAGACCACCGGGGCCTGGAACACCGCGGCGAAGTTCAGCGCCTCGTGGAAGTCGCCCTCGCTGGTACCGCCGTCGCCGCACATGGCCATCACCACGGTCGGCTCGCCGCGCAGCCGGGCCGCGTGGGCGACACCGACCGCGTGCGGCAGCTGGGTGGCCAGCGGGGTGGCGTGCGGGGCGACCCGGTGCTCGTACGGGTCGTAGCCGCAGTGCCAGTCCCCCTTGAGCAGGCTGAGCGCCTCGACCGGGTCGACACCCTTGCCGACCGCGGCGACCGTGTCGCGGTAGGTGGGGAACAGCCAGTCCTGCGTGTCGAGCACCTGCGCCGCCGCGACCTGGCAGGCCTCCTGGCCGTGCGAGGACGGGTAGACGGCCAGCCGGCCCTGCCGGACCAGGGCGTACGCCTGGTCGTTGAGCCGGCGCGCGGTGATCAGCTTCCCGAGCGACCGCAGCAGGGTCGCGTCGTCCGGAGCCGGGTACGGGCTGTTCTCCACCGCCCGGCCCTCGGGGTCGATGAGACTGACCGGGGTCGGGGACGGCAACAGCCGACGGGAGTCAGGTGTCATGCGGTAATCGTGTGGCTCCCGTCACCTGTGATCCAGAACCCGGAAGAGAACGAGAAAAACCGGCCCCAGGACCCGCTGTACGATGCCAATCGTCCAACTGAACGGGCGTTCGGGCGAGGAGTTGAAGACACGTGGCCAGCACGCTTGACGACATCGACCGGCGGATTCTCGCCGAGCTCAGCCGGGACGGCCGGATGCCGATCCGGAAACTCTCCGAGACGCTGCACATCTCCCGGGCGAACGCGTACGCGCGGGTCCAGCGGCTGCGCGAGACGAACGTGATCAAGGGGTTCCGGGCCGAGGTCGATCACCTGGCCGCCGGGATGGCCACGTCGGCGTACGTCACGGTGAACCTGCGCCAGGCGGAGTGGCGGGTGGTCGGCGAGCGGCTGCGGATGCTGCCCGGTGTCGTGCACATCGCCCTGGTCGGCGGCGAGTTCGACGTGATCCTGCTGGTCCGGGCGAAGGACAACACCGACCTGCGCCGGCTGGTGCTCGACGAGATCCAGGGCATGCCGGGGGTGGTGAACACCCGTACGTTGTTGGTCTTCGAGGAGTTCGAGTCACCGACCTCGACAAGCATGTGGGAGGAGCCCTGACCGTTTCAACGGGCGGGCTCCTCCCTGCCTCTACCAGCCCAGATAGCTGCGGGTCATGGCGGCGACCTGCTCGACGACCGCGATGCCGGCCGGCTGGTCGCTGTTGCCGTGCGAGAGCACCGACATCGCCACGTCGGTCTTGGCGCCGCTGATCCGCCCGGTGGTGTTCACGATCCACTTGCCGCTCTCGCTGGACCGCGACAGCCAGCCGTTCTTCTGCGCGGTCTGCTCGCCGGAGAACGACGCGGCGCTGACCCCCCACGTCTGATCCGCGTTGACCTGCGACATCAGCTGCAGGATCGCGTCCTTGGACGCCTTGGTGAGCGGGCCGCCGCTGCCGGTCAGCGCGAGCACCATCCGGGTCTGGTCGGCGGCGGTGGTCCGGGACAGCCCGAACTGCTCGTCCGGCTCGGTGTCGTTCAGGCCGAGCCGCTGCAGCGCGTCACGCAGCCCGTCCGGGCCGCCGATCGCGTCGTAGACCTGCACCGCGGCGTCGTTGTCGCTGGCCACGATCATCTTGCGGACCCGCTTCTTCTCGGCCGTGGTGAGCTTGCGGTTCGCGTCCTGCACCTGCAGCATCAGCGCAGCCAGCAGCTCGAGCTTGACCACGCTGGCGGTCTCGAACTCGCGGTCGCCGCGGTAGTCGTAGGTGTGCCCGGTCTTGCGGTCGACCACCGAGACCGAGAAGTCCGGTGCGCTCACCGCGTACTTCTGCAGGGCTCCGGTCAGCCGGGTGACCCGCTCGTCCCAGGAGCCGACCGCGAGGGACTTGTCGACCAGATCGCCCTTCTGCGGCCCCGGGAACATCCGCCCGGGCGCCATCTCGGTGCCGGGTTCGAGGGTCCGCAGATCGTCCTTGCGGACCTGACCGACCTCGGCCGCCGAGGCGAGGGCCCGGGCCGGCTGTCCGCTCAAGGCCCCGGACAGGAAGGACTTGAAGATTTCGTACGGCATGCCGTCGCCGTTGATCGCTGTCCCTTTTTTCGTACGGATCGGGCCGGGCTTGTCGCGCCCCAGCCAGACCACGGCAGCCAATCCCTGCGCCCACCCGGCGGTCCACGCGTCCGACGAGTCGCTGGTGTTGCCGTACTGCTGGGAGCCGGTCTTCGCGGCGGCCGGCACCCCGGGCACCGCCCCGTCGTGCTCGACCACCTGGGCCAGCACCGCGCCCACGTCCGCGGCCACCCCGCCGTCGAGCACCCGGGTCCGCTTCACCACGTGCCGGTACGGCACCGAGCCCCCGGCGCTGGTCACCGACTGCACGAAGTGCCGGTCCGCGCGGTTGCCGCCCCCGGCCATGGTGGCGTAGACGGTGGCCAGGTCGGCCGGCGTCACCGGGTACCGGCCGATGGCGATGTCGGAGCGGGTGCGGCCGGGGCTCAGCTCACCCTTGAGGTCGACCATCGTGGTCTGGTCGCCGTACTTCTCCGGGATGCCCAGCCGGCGGGCCAGCTTGCGGATCGCGACCGGCCCGAGCTGCTCGGCGAGGGCATAGAACGGCGTGTTCAGCGAGTGCACCATCGCGATGTCCAGCGGGCAGACCGGGCACTGCATGTTGTCCAGGTTGTAGAGCGGCGCACCGCCCCGGTCGGTGAACTGCCGCGGCGAGCTCCCGTTGTAGTACGACCGGTAGTTGATGTCGTGCTCCTCGGCGGCCGCCAGCACCAGCGGCTTGAACGTCGAGGCCGGCGGCCGGGCGGCGAGCGCGTCGTCGAAGTACCCGCGCCCCCGGTCCCCGCCGTAGTAGGCACGCACCCCGCCGTCCTGCGGGTCGATCGCCACCAGCGCGGAGCGCAGCTCGTCGGGCTGTCCGTGCAGGGCCTTCGCGATGCTCTTCACGGCGGCCTGCTGCGCGGTCGCGTCCAGCGTCGTGGTGATCCGCAGCCCGCCGGTGCGGACCTGCTGGCGACTGAAGCCCGCGGCCACCAGCTCGTCCTCGACCCGGTCGGTGATCAGCCCGGCCGGCCCGCCGATGGTGCTCGCCGTGACCGACTCCTTCGCCACGTCCGGGTAGGGCGTCTGCTCGGCCGCGCCGGGCGGCAGCCAGCCCGCGTCGCTCATCGCCCGCACGATCCACTTCCAGCGGTTCAGCGTCCACGTCGGATCGACCGCCGGGTCACCCCGGGTCGGGTCCTTGACCATGGCGGCCAGCACCGAGCCCTGGTACCCGGTCAGGTGGTCGACGGACCGGCCGAAGAACGCCTGGGCGGCCGCTTCGATGCCGTACGCGCCGCGGCCGAAGTAGATGGTGTTGAGGTAGCGCCGCAGGATCTCGTCCTTGCTGAACGTGCTCTCCACCTTCAGCGCGAGCGCGGCCTCCTTGGCCTTGCGGGTGACCGTCCGCTCCTGGGTGAGGTACGCGTTGCGGACGTACTGCTGGGTGATCGTGGAGGCGCCCTCGCCGCTGTCGCTGACGATGTTCGACCACAGCGCCCGGGCCAGCCCGCGCACCGAGACGCCGTGGTGCTCGTAGAAGCCGCGGTCCTCGGCGGCGATGAACGCCCGCCGCACGTCCACCGGGATCTTGTCGATGGTGACGTCGGTGCGGTCGGTCGGCCCGAACCGGGCGAGCACGGTCGTGCCGTCGCGGTAGTAGAGCACCGACGCCTGCGGGGGCACCGGGTCCGGCGGCAGGTCGACGCTCCAGACGTACCCGGCTGCGGCCAGCACCAGCACCAGCTGGGCCGCGACCAGACCGGCCAGGACCCGCTTGCACCAGCGTGGCCAGCGGCGATACCAGTTCACCGGTCTTCGCGCCAGGCGCCGTAGCGCATCGAGGCGTAGCCGGTCCGCTAGTGCCGTCGGAGTCAAAGGTCGCCCCTTCGCGATCTACAACGTCGATTCACTCGTTAGTGCCCTGACGCTCGAGAGGGGGGTTTGCGGGTACTCGGGTGGTGATCGTCACGAAATGTGAACCCGGTGAACCTTTCCGGCCGTCGCGACGTAACGCTCGCGAAACATTGACACCCGTGCTCGCCGGATCAACGATGGGAGCGCTCCCACTCATCCCCTTTCACCGCGGAGATGCCGATGCCGTCCACGTTCCTCCGGCGCACCATGGCGAGCACCGTCCTGCTCGCCATGACCGCCGCCGTCGCCGCCGCCGCGCCGCCCGGCGCGCACGCCGCCGCCCCCGCCACCACCCACGTCGATGTCGACGTCCGAGCCGGGCTCGCCACCGTCGGAGACGCCGCGCTCGGGATCAACCACGCCATCTGGGACTCCCAGCTCGGCACCCCGGCCGTCGCCGACCTGCTGCACGACGCGGGCGTGAAGATGCTGCGCTACCCGGGCGGCTCCTACGCCGACATCTACCACTGGCGCGACCACACCGCGCCCGGCGGCTACGTCGCGCCGAACACCGACTTCGACACGTTCATGGCCGGGGCCCGGCGTACCGGCGCCGAACCGATGATCATCGCGAACTACGGCACCGGTACGGCACAGGAAGCCGCCGACTGGGTCCGCTACGCCAACGTCACCAAGGGCTACGGCGCCCGGTACTGGACGATCGGCAACGAGAACTACGGCAACGGCCACTACGGCTCGGCGTGGGAGGCCGACGAGCACGCCGACAAGAGCCCGGCCGAGTACGCGTCGAATGTCATCGCCTACTCCCAGGCCATGAAGGCCGTCGACCCGACGATCAAGGTGGGCGCGGTGCTCACCATGCCGGGCAACTGGCCGGACGGCATCGTCGGCACCGGCGACCAGGGCACCTGGAACACCGAGGTGCTCTCCCGGGCCGGCGCCGCGATCGACTTCGTCGACGTGCACTGGTACCCGGGCGGCGCCACCCCGGCCGAGACGCTCACCAAGCCCGCGCAGATCCAGGACGCCACGTTCCTGCTGCGCCAGCAGATCAACCAGTACGCGGGCGCGAACGCGAGCCGGATCCAGATCAGCATGACCGAGACGAACGTCGACGTCGGCCGCACCACCCAGCCCGGCGCGCTGTTCCTGGCCGACGTCTACAGCGGCCTGCTCGCCCAGGGCGTCTTCACCGTCCAGTGGTGGAACGTCCACAACGGCATCGACAAGGTCTCCACCGTCGCCGGGAAGACCGACTACGGCGACTACGGGCTGCTCTCCAGCGGCAACTGCACCGCCGACGGCACGACCTGCGAGCCGCCGCTGAACACGCCGTTCGCGCCGTACCACGCGCTGTCGCTGGTCGGGTCGTTCGCCCGCCCCGGTGACCGGTTCGTGGCGGCCGGCGCCGACGACCCGCTGGTCAGCGCGCACGCCGTCCGCCGCACCAACGGCGACCTCGCGGTCCTGCTGATCAACAAGGACCCGGACGCGAGCCACACCGTCGCCCTGAACTACCAGGGCTTCACGCCCTCGCCGGCGACACCGGCCGTCGCCACGTTCGCCGACGGCGCCGACGCGGTGACCACCGGCGCGAGCGGCACGGCTGCCGCGCAGACGCTCACCCCGTACTCGATCACGCTGGTCACCCTGCACCCGAACCGGACCGAGGCGGGCGGCCCGAGCGCACCCGCCCGGCCCACCGCGACGGTCACCGACCGGACCGCCACGATCAGCTGGCCGGCCGTCGCCGCCGGCGTGAAATACGAGGTGTACCGGCAGAACGGCGGCACCGCCGAACTGCTCGGCGAGACCACCGGCACGTCACTGACCGTGCGCAACCTGGACCCGGGCCGCCGCTACACGGTCAACGTGCTGGCCCGCGACACCGCCGGCCGGCAGTCACCGCCGTCGCCGCCGCTGACGTTCACCACCGGCACCCCGGCCGGCGCCGCGTGCACGGTGAAGCTGCGCGATACCAACGACTGGGGCAACGGCTTCGTCGCCTCGGTCGACATCACCAACAACACCACGAGCGCGCTGACCGGATGGACGCTCACCTTCACCTGGCCGACCGGGTGGCAGACCATGAACGGCGGCTGGAGCGCCACCTGGGACCAGAACGGCCGCACCGTCCGGGCGGTGGGCGACGCCCTGGCCGCCGGGGCGACCACGTCGGCGGGCTTCGTCGGCGGCTACAGCGGCCCCAACGTGCTGCCCACGGTCTTCACCCTCAACGGCACCGTCTGCACGACCGTCTAGGGGCCGGCACACCGGCGTACGGTGATGGGATGGAATCGGTCTGGGATTATCCGCGTCCACCGCGGCTGGAACGCACCGACGCCATCGTGACCATCACCCACGCCGGTGTGCCGCTGGTCCGCAGCACCCGGTGCTGGCGGGTCCTGGAGACCTCGCACCCGCCGGTCTACTACGTGCCACGCTCGGACATCGCCGCGGGCGCGCTGGTGCAGGCCCCGGGCCGCTCCTACTGCGAGTTCAAGGGCGACGCGACGTACTGGACCCTCACCGAGGGCGGCGCGCCGGTGGCGTGGTCTTATCAAAATCCGACACCGGCGTACGCGGAGCTGGTCGGCGCGGTCGCCTTCTACCCGAGCCGCGTCGACGAGTGCACGGTGAACGGCGTAGTGGTCCAGCCGCAGGAGGGCGACTTCTACGGCGGCTGGATCACCCCCGACATCACCGGCCCGTTCAAAGGCCCTCCAGGCACCCGCGGCTGGTAACCACCCCGAGCAGCCTCCAGAACCAGCCGGGGGCCGCGAGACTCCGCACGGCCCGGCACCGGCTGGTGCTCAGGGGTGCCTCCGGCACGCCGAGACACCCCTGAGCGCCAGCTGGAACCCGGCGGCTGGCGCTGAGACGGCTGGAACCAGCGTCTGGCGGCGGCTGGGCGACACCAGCGCGCCGGGACCGGCTGGGCGGGACTGTGCGCCGGGCGGTCGTGGCGGTCAGGGGAGAACGGGGGCGGGGACGGCGCGGGGGTCCGGGG
>NZ_LLZH01000010.1:0-31782 GCF_001509495.1 Actinoplanes awajinensis subsp. mycoplanecinus
GTTCGCTCCCGGACACCTGGGAGGATTGACACCGTTTCTACCGTTCGACCTCGTCGATGCGGTTCTGGCCGAGACCGGACGGGTCCAGCAACGACTCAGAGTGCTGCCCTCGCGGGTAGTGGTGTATTTCGTGATCGCGCTCGGGCTTTTCCCGAACTTGGGATACGCGCTGGTCTGGGACAAACTCGTCGCCGAATTGATCGAAGCGGGCCTGACGGTGCCGAAACCGGCCGAGTCGGCGCTGCGAGACGCGCGGCGCCGGGTCGGCCCGGGCCCGTTCAAAGCACTGTTCGAGGTCCTCGCGGGCCCACTCGCTCGCCCGGACACTCCCGGAGTGTCCTACCGGAGCCTGCGAACCGTCGCGTTCGACGGCTGCGCCTCGTTCAAAGCCGCCGACACCACTGCCCAGCACCACTGGCTGGGACGGATCCGGTCGAAGCTCGGCTGGGCCGGCTACCCGCAGCTGATGCTGATGGCTCTGGTCGAGACCGGCACCCGCGGGCTGATAGGCGTCCGGTTCGGACCGATCGGCGAGGGCGGAGAAACCGGCTACGCCGGCAAACTCCTGCACCTGCTGACCCGCGACATGCTGCTCCTGGCCGACCGCGGGTTCGCCGACACCGGCTTCCTGAAAGCCGCCGCGACCAGAGCACACCTACTCGTGCGGATCAGCCGCAGCCGCCGCCCCAGCGTCGACACCCCACTACCCGACGGCAGCTACCTGACCAACTTCGACGGCCTCACCCTGCGCATCATCGAAGCCACCATCACCACCACAACCAGCACCGGCGACGTCTTGCACGCCGAATACCGGCTCGCGACCACCCTCACCGACCACCACACACACCACGCCACGACCCTGCTACGCCTCTACCACGAACGCTGGGAAATCGAATCCGCGTTCTACGCCCTGCGCCACACCCTGTTCCACGGCCGGGTCCTGCGTTCCGCGACCCCAGACGGTCTGCAACAAGAACTCTGGGCCCTGCTCATCCTCTACCAGCTGCTACGCGCCGCGATGACCGAAGCGAGCGAACACCAGCCCGGCACCGACCCCGACCGGGCCGGATTCACCATCGCCCTGCAACACGCCCACAACCAGGTCATCAACGCCGCAGGCATCCTGCCCGACCCCCACCGGCACACACCCGCGCGCATCGGCACCGCCGCCACCAACACCCTCGGCGACCGCCGCGACCGCACCAGCAAACGCGTATTGAAAACCCCCGCCGCCCGCTACGCCAAACCCCGCCCCGACGACCCCCGGCCCACCACCAGCACCACCATCACCACCCGCACCCACACCATCAACGCCCGCACCCACACCCCACCACCACGACCCCGGCCCGAACGCGGCATCCCCACCGGCCAACTCACCCACACCATCCTCAACTACCTCAACACCCACCCCGACCAGCCACGAACCATCCAGCAAACCGCACAACACACCGGCCACGACCCCACCAAAACCCGCCACAAACTCAACGACATGACCAAAAAGGGCTACATCACCAGAACCAGCCCCGGCCACTACGCCCTCCCACCCACACCCTTGACAACCACACCACCGCCCTAACCGCGCGGCCTTGCCGCCTTGCCCCAGGTGGGCGGTAGCCGCACGCGATCTGGCATTGCGGACTCTCACCGCCCTGCCCAGCAGCGGCAGGCGCAGCCGATCGGGCATCGTGCGCCCCTGCGCCGTCGGCAGGGCGATCGCGAACTGCTGCCGGCCCTGTGCGGGCGGTGGCTGTCCGCACAACGATGATCGCGGGCTGGTGGCGCCCTGAAGCCTGGCCGATGGCGGATCCCTGCCGCCCGCCGAGCGCCAAGTGATTGCTTCCGCCGCCCGTCGAGCGCTGAACGAGTGCTCCGCTGCCCGTCGAGCGTTGAGTGAGTGCTTCTGTCGCCCTTCATGGGCTGGTAGCCGAGGCGGTGCTGTCCTTTGAGGGCGGTGAGTGGTTCTGCCGCCCGCGGAGGGCTGATTGTGGGCGGTGGGCGCCCCGTCGTTGCTTGCGGGTGGGGTTGCGGGCGGAGCGCTAGCCGCGTTGCGTGGGGATTCGCGGTGGCTCGACCTCTGTTGCTGGCGGGAATGGGGGGAGATCTTTAGGGTGGGCCGGTGTTCTGGAGAAGGCGCCGGCCCGCGCAGCCGGATCCCACCGGCCGGCCGTCGGATGACGAGATCATGTGGCAGGTCCGCGAGACGATCAGGGAGCTGGCGCCGGACCTCGCCGCGCCCGCCGTGGTCAAGAACGGCATGCTGCTCGGTCGGCACGTGCCGTGGGCGGTGATGGCGCTGCCGAATCACACACCGCACGACAACCACTTCGATCTGGCGTTCTCCACTCGGCTCGACCGCGCGGGTGAAGGGTTGATCGAGGACTGTGTCAGCGGCTTCGGCGAACCGCGTGAGGCCCTCGGCGTGGCGCTGGACATCTGGAAGCAGACGTCCGGCGCGTGTTTCCTGGAGATGGCGGCCGGCGGGTCCGGAGAGTTCGCCGGTCACTTCGACGAGGACGACCCGGCCGGGCTGCCGGGCTGGCACACACTCATCTCCGAGGTGGTCGCGTATGGACCGGACGAGCCGAGCGCCACGGCGGTACAGGACGCGATGCTCGGCCACCTGCTGCTCCGGACGATCGCGCCGCAGCTGCTTCCCGCCCTCGACCGGGAGCAGAACAACGGCGTCAAGGTGTTCCTCTGTGTCACCCCGGACTCGCTGACCGCCGAGGTACGGGTCAACGGCGAGGTGGCCGAGGCGGCGACCGCGGCGATGGCCGCCCTGCCCTGGCCCACGGTGACCGACGCGGCGTTCGCCCGCTTCTACGCCGTCGCCGTCCACCGAACCTGAATCCCGCCGACAGCCAAGGACCCGACCACACCGACCACACCGACCGACCCGACCGGCCCGACCCCGGCCGACCCCGGCCGGCCCGCGCAGGCAGGGCCGAGCCCGTCGGTTGCGGAAGGCGGTCAAGGGGAAGGCCGGGCGGCCGGGGGCGGTCAGGAGCGAGGGGCAGGAACGGTCACGGGAGCGCGGCGTCGAGCGCCGGATACCACCGGTTGGCGATTTTGACGTTGCCGGCGTCGTTGGGGTGCACGCCGTCGTAGGTGTCGGTGGCCGTGTCGAAACCGGTCCACTGGTCCACCACGGTGATCGGTGACGCGGTCGTGGTCAGGCCGGCGGCCCAGGCCGGGATCGCGGCGTTCAGGGTGACCACCCGCTGCGCGCACTCGGCGCAGGTCGACGGGTTCATCGGGATGATCTGCGCGACCAGGATCTTCATGGCCGGGTTGGCGGCCCGCATCTGGCCGACCAAGGTGGTGTACGCGGACAGGATCGTCGCGGTGGGCAGGTTGCTCCACACGTCGTTCGTGCCGAAGTGCATCAGCACCACGTCCGGCCCGGTCGCGGCGAGCCAGCCGACCAGCTGGTTCTGGCTCGCGACGTTGGTGACCAGGTAGCCGCCGTGCCCCTCGTTCTCACCGTCGTACGCGAAACCGCAGCCCTGACCGGGCAGCGTCCCGACGAAGTCGACCTGCTCGGCGGGGAGCTTCTGCCAGAGCAGCGCACGCCAGCAGCCCGGCGAGCCGGTGATCGAGTCACCCAGCGCCATGATCTTGGTTTTCGCGCCGGCCGGTGGTGTCGAGGACGGGGTGCCCGACGGCGTGCCCGACGGGGTCACCGTGCCGGTGCAGGCCGCCCCGTTCAGGGCGAAGGCGGTGGGCACGGGGTTCGTGCCGGTCCAGGCGCCGTTGAAACCGAACGAGGTTGTGCCGCCGGTCGCGACCGCTCCGTTCCAGGACGCATTTCGTACGGTCACGGCCGTCCCGGACTGGCTCACCGAGCCGTTCCAGAGCTGGGTGATGCTCTGCCCGGCGGTGAACGTGAAGGTCAGCGACCACGAGGTCACCGGATCACCGAGGTTGGTGACCTCGACCGCGGCGCCGAAGCCGCCCGGCCACTGGCTGGAGACGGTGTACTTCACGGAGCATCCGGTCGCCGCGTCCGCCCTGGTGGCGGTCGCGAACAGGGCGCCGGTGACGAGGGTGCAGACGCTGGCGAGGACGGCCAGCCTTCGTCGTTGCATGGTGGTACCTCCGAATGGAAGCGATGGCGGCGCACGCGCGGTGGAGCGCGTGGCCTGGGAGCGCTCCCATCAATGTATATCAATGGGTGCCCGATGGTGCCGGTCCTCCGGGGTGAGCGGTCGGTGGCCTCGGTCAGAATCGGGGGATGACAACCGTGGGGATCGTGAGTCCCGGCTTCATGGGCGCCGGGCTCGGCCAGGCACTGCGCACGGGCGGCGCTCGCGTGGTGACCACCCTGGACGGCCGCTCCGCCCGCAGCGCCCGGCTCGCCACCGACGCCGGCCTGGAGGTGTTGCCGAGCCTCGCCGCCGTGCTGGCCGCCAGCGACGTGATCCTCTCGGTGGTCCCGCCCGGCCAGGCCGTCGCCACCGCCCACGCCGTCGCCACCGCAGCCCGTGCCGCCGGCCTCCACGCCGACCCCGGCGCCGGCTCGACCCGCGGGTCCGGCACAAGCTCGGCCCGCGAGGCAATCACCGACCCAGGCCGCGAGGCCGGCGGTGGCTCGGCCCGCGAGGCAATCACCGACCCAGGCCGCGAGGCCGGCGGGGGCTCGGGCCGCGAGGCAATCACCGACCCAGGCCGCGAGGTTGGCGGTGGCTCGGGCCGCGAGGCAACCACCGACCCAGGCCGCGAGGTTGGCGGTGGTTCGGGCCGTGGGGCGGGCGCTGGGCTGCCGGTTGTGGCTGACCTCAACGCGGTCTCGCCGGAGACGATGGCCGTGATCGCCCGCGCGCTGGACGGGCTGCCGGTCGTGGACGGGTCGATCTCCGGGCCGCCGCCGACCACCGCGCCTGGCGCGCACGTCTACCTGTCCGGGCTCCGAGCCGCCGAGGTCGCCGCGCTGCCCTGGGACGGGCAGGTCGAACCGGTCGTCCTCGGTCCGGAGATCGGCACCGCCAGCGCCCTGAAGATGTGCACCGCCGGTGTCTACAAGGGCCTGACCGCGCTGCTCACCCAGGCGCTGCGCACCGCCGGACACCACGGCGTGCTCGACCCGGTGCTCGCGGACCTGGCGCGCAACGGCTTCACCGGATCGGCCGGGATCGCCCGCTCCGCGACGAAGGCCGCCCGCTTCGTCGACGAGATGCGCGAGATCGCCGCGACCCAGGCCGGCGCCGGACTGACCCCCGCGTTGTTCCAGGCCCTCGCGGACGTCTACGCCGACATCGCGACCACCCCGCTCGCCCAGGGCGCCCCGGAATCCACCGGCGACCTCCCGCCCACCGAGATCGTCAACCGGCTCACCTCCCGCTGATCGCGCGGCCTCCACCGGACCCGATCCCGGATCCGCCGCTACCACCAGCGTGAACCTTCCCCTTGGGAGAAGGTCAAGCGCCATTCACTCGCGACGTGCGGGCGGAGACACCGCACCGGCCTCGAGTGATTGACAAGGGGCGTGGTCAGCGGTCCGTCAGGGCGGCTGGGCCCAGACCGCGGATCGACGCGTCGAGGACCTGCGCGGTGTGTGCCAGGGCGATCTCGCCGCCCTGCCGCCGGACCGCCGCCGCGACCTGCATCAGGCAGCCCGGGTTCGCGGTGACCAGAAGCGACGCGCCGGTGGCCAGGACCGCGGCGGCCTTGCGGTCGCCGAGTGCGGCGGCCGGCTCCGGGTTCAGCACGTTCCACACCCCGGCCGATCCGCAGCAGATCTCCGGGTCGGCGATCTCCCGCAGTTCCAGGCCGGGGACACCGCGCAGCAGCGTGCGTGGCTGCGCCCGGATCCCCTGAGCGTGCCCGAGATGGCAGGCGTCGTGATAGGCGACCGTCACCGGCAGCGGGTGCCGTTCCGCGACTGGTCCGATTTCGATCAGAAGCTCGGCCAGGTCCCGTACCTTCGCGGCGAACGTGGCGGCCCGCGTCGCATACGCCGGATCGTCCGCGAGCAGTGCCCCGTACTCCTTCAGAGATGACCCGCACCCGGCCGCGTTGACCACGAAATAGTCCATGCCGGACCGCTCGAACGTGTCGATCAGCCGCCGGGCGAACCGCTCCGCCTCGGCGCGCCGTCCGTTGTGCACACTCAGCGCCCCGCAACAGCCCTGGCCGGGAGGGATCAGCACGTCACAGCCTTCGGCGGCGAGGATCCGTACCGTTGCGGCATTGACGTCCGGGAAGAACGCCGACTGAACACAACCGGTCAGCATGCCCACCACCGCCCGCCGGTCACCGTGGGCGGCGACCCGGCGCGGCGGCCGCGGCACGCCGCGCAGCCGGGGCGCGAGAGCATTCAAGGTCGCGAGAGTCGGTGCGAGACGTTCCAACAATTGTGTACGACCGATGAGCGCCTGCAGGCCCGACCTCTGGTACGCCCACAGCGGCCCGCGCAGCAACCGCAACCGTCGCGGATACGGGAACAGCGCGAAGATCGCCGCCCGCAGCGCCCGGTCCCGTGCGCCACGGGGATGGCGTCGTTCCACCTGCGCGCGGGTGTCCTCGATCAGCTGGTCGTAGCGCACTCCGGACGGGCACGCGGTCACACACGCCATGCAGCCGAGGCAGCGGTCCACGTGGGTGACCATCGACGTGCTCAGCGGTTCGCCCTCGAGCCCCTGCGCGATCAGGTGGATCCGGCCACGCGGCGAGTCCATCTCCTCGCCCCACAACACGTAGGTCGGGCAGGTGGTCAGGCAGAACCCGCAGTGCACACAGTCCGCCACCTGGTCGGCCCGCGGCCGGTGATGATCGTCGAAAGCGCCCGCCGCGCCCGCGTTCCCGGCCGCCCGCAGCGCGTCGGGCAGGCCGGACCCGGTGCCCCGGGTGGCGTCCAGGTCGGCCATCAGATGCCTCCCACGAATCGGCCCGGCGCGAACCGGTGCTCCGGATCGAACCGGTCCTTGACCCGGCGCATCAGCTCGAGCCCCGGCACCGGCCCCCACATGTCGAGGGTGTCGCGCACCCCGGCCGGCGCGGTCAGCACGACGGCGTGCCCGCCGGCCCGGATCGCCGCGGCCCGCAACAACTCCACCGCCCGCCCGGCCTCCACCACCCCCGACGCCGACAAGGGCGCCCGAGCGGAGACCGCCCCCGAAGAAGGCGACGCGGAAGTAGGCGACGCGCCCGAGGGCGACACATAAGGCGGCGACGCATAAGGCGGCGACGCGGAAGGCGGCGACGCGGAAGGCGGCGACGCGGAGGACGGTGAGGAGCCCGGGGGAGTGCCGGCCGCCGGGAAGCCCGCGTAGAGCACCCCCGTCCCGGCCGACCCCCGCACCGTCGCGCCCGCGCCCACCGCCGTCGCCACCAGCGCCGGCACCTGCGACAACGCGCCGGTCAGCTTCACGCCCACGCCGTCGGGCGCCCAGGGCAGCACGTCCCACCACTCCGGCGGCTCCGCCGACACCTCGCCGTCCAGCACCGCGGCCACGGCGGCCGCCCGTTCCCGCACCCCGGCCGGTGTCCCATCGAGCAGCACGGCCAGCTCCGGCTCCGCGCCCGGCTCCGCGTTGACTTCGAGGGCACTCGCCGCGAACTGCCCGGCCAGGACTCGCGCGGCGTGACCGGGCGGGGCTGCCGCCCGTACGAAAGCGGAAGCGGCCGGCACCGGATGCAACCGGAAGACGCAGGCGGTGATCAGCCCGAGGGTGCCGAAGGCGCCGGTGTAGAGCTTGCCCAGGTCATAACCGGCGACGTTCTTGACGACCTTGCCGCCCGCCTTGGTGACCGTTCCGTCCGGCCGGACCACGGTGATCCCGATCAGCAGGTCGCGGGCCGTCCCGTAGCGCAGCCGGCGCGGACCGGACGCGTTCGCCGCGACAGTGCCCCCGGCCGTCGCCGCCGGTGGCGCGTCCAGCGCGAGCTGCTGACCGGGCAGCCGGTGCAGCTCGGCCATCGGGGTGCCGGCCCGGACCACGGTGATCAGGTCGCCGGCGGCGTGCTCGACCACACCGGTCAGCCGCCGGGTGTCGATGATCAGGTCGAGGTCGCGCGGTGGCGGGCCCCAGTCCAGTTTGGTGCCGCCGCCCCGGATCACCACACTCAGGCCCCGCGCGGCCGTGATCAGCGCAGCCGCCTCCGCGGTGTCCCGCGGCGCCGCGACCAGCCGGGCCGGCACCCCGCCCACCACGTCGTCGTCCCCGGCCGGCGTGGTCAGCTCGTCGAGCGCAGCCATCAGCCGGCGCTCCAGGCCACCGGCGGCGCCGTGAGCGAACCGGTCATGGCCGGGGGGAAAGGCGCGGTGCGGGCGAGGATCACGGGCGGCGGGGGCATCAGAAGATCTCCGCTACGCCGGAGGACTGCAGCGGGTGGGTGCCCTGCCGCCGGCCCGGCTGTTCGCCGCACAGCCGTGGCGTCGGGAACACCTTGCCCGGATTCGCCAGCCCGTCCGGGTCGAACGCGCACCGCAGCAGCTGCATGGTGTCCAGATCGGCGTCGGTGAACATCCGCGGCATGTACTTCGCCTTGTCGATACCGACGCCGTGCTCGCCGGTGATCGAACCGCCGTGCTCGATGCACAGGTCGAGGATCGCCGCGGACACCGTCTCGGCGCGTTCGGCCTGGCCGGGCACCTCGGCGTCGAAGAGCACGAGCGGGTGCAGGTTGCCGTCGCCGGCGTGGAACACGTTCGCCACCCGCACCCCGTGGCCGTCGGCGACCTCGCCGATCCGGCGCAGCACCTCGGGCAGCGCGGTTCGCGGGATCACGCCGTCCTGCACGATGTAGTCCGGGCTGATCCGGCCGACCGCGGCGAACGCCGACTTGCGGCCCCGCCAGATCAGCGCCCGCTCGGCGTCGTCGGCCGCGACCCGGGTCTCGAACGCGCCGTGCGCCGTGCAGAGCGCGCTGACCTCGTCGAACTGTGCGTCCACCTCGGCCGCCGGCCCGTCCAGTTCGACGATCAGGACAGCGCCCGCGCCGGCCGGGTATCCGCAGTGCACGGCGGCCTCGGCGGCCTCGATGGCGAGCGCGTCCATCATCTCGATCGCGGCCGGCACCACACCGGCCGCGATGATCGCCGAGGTGGCGGCGCCGGCCTGGTCGGTGGAGCCGAACGCGGCGAGCAGGGTGCGCACCGTCTCGGGCAGCCGGGTCAGCCGGACGGTCACCTCGGTGGCCACCCCGAGCGTGCCCTCCGAGCCGACGAACGCGCCGAGCAGGTCGTACCCCGGGGTGTCCGGTGCGGCGCCACCCAGCCGGACCCGCTCGCCGTCCGGGGTGACCACCTCCAGGCCGGTGACGTGGTTGGTGGTGAAGCCGTACTTCAGGCAGTGCGCGCCGCCGGAGTTCTCCGCGACGTTGCCGCCGATCGAGCAGATCTGCTGGCTGGACGGGTCGGGGGCGTAGTAGTAGCCGTGCGGCGTGGCGGCCTTGGTGACGTCCAGGTTGATCACACCGGGCTGCACGACGGCGCGCTCGTCCTCCGGCCGGACCTCGACGATCTCGCGCAGCCGGGACGTCACGATCAGCACGCCGTCGGCGTGTGGCAGGGCGCCGCCGGACAGCCCGGTGCCGGAACCGCGGGCGACGAACGGGGTGCCGGTCGCGGCGCAGGCCCGGACCACGGCGGCGACCTGCGCGGCGGTGACCGGGAGGGCCACCAGCGCCGGGATGACCTTGTAGTGGGCCAGGCCGTCGCATTCGTACGTGCGCAGCTCCTGGCGGTCGGTGAGCACCCGCTGCGTGCCGATCTCGGCGCGCAGCCGAGCCGCCAGTTCATCGATACCGGTCATCGCAGGCCTCCTCGTCGACGCCTACCGCCACGCTAGCGGTGATCCGGTCCCGGCGCGACGGTTGCCGGTCCGCCGGTGAAACCGGCTCAGCGCGGCGGCAGCATCCAGTGCCGGGTCGTCGACCAGCCGGTGAACGGCGTCACCTGCTCACCGCGGACCGCCGCGCGCAGCCCGTCGACCGCCGGGCCGAGTGGTCCGTCGTCCGGCAGCCCGGCCACGAACCGCTCCGCGTCACCGGTCACCGACAGATGGAAGATCATCTGACGCCAGGCGTACGCGATGTCCTTCACCGCCCGCCGGTCCAGCGGCCGGCCCGCCAGCCGCCGGGCCGTCGCGAAGCAGTGTCCGGCGCCGTCCGGGTCGAGTGTCACCCCGGCCTTGACCAGCGTCGCCAGGTTGTGGGTGGTGAGGATCTGGGCCTGCTCGATCACCGTCCCGTTCTCGGCCGGCGAGCCCCACCCCGAGGTCGTCCCGGCCCGCTCCCGGCAGATCTCGGCGAACCGCGACGAGATCGCCGGCCGCCCGTAGGCGCGCTCCACCTTGATCGTGGCGATCTCGCGGTAGTCGATCCGGTAGTACCACTCGTAGAGCGTGCCGAAGAGCAGCTCGCCGGCGATCTGGGCGGCGCGCGGGAACTTCGCCACGAACCGGCCGTCGAAAATGTCCGTGGCCAGCTCCTCCACCCAGGGCAGCGCCAGCCCGGCCTCCCGGCTGAGCTGGGACAGCTCGCGGACCATCGGGTTCGGGACCAGCGTGCCCGGGAACGCGCTCAGGGTCAGCCCGCCCAGCCGCCGCAACGCGGTGACCACGGCCTCCCGGCTGTCGCCGCCTGGGCCGCGGTGGCCCTCGACGGTGCGCACCCAGGGCAGCTCCTCGAGCCGGACCTGTGACCCCAGATCGGTCAGCAGCAGCGAGCGGCGGTTGCGGAAGGCCAGGTAGTTCGCGGCCATCAGGGCGCGCAGGTCCGGGTCCGGGTAGGCGGCGGCCACCGCCTGCGCGGCGATCCGCGGCGCCAGCCCGGCGAGCACCTCGGCCGAGGACACCAGCCCGGCGTCGACCAGCTCTTCGACCGGCGCGGCGATGGCCCGGCGCGCGACCGCCCGGACCCGGTCCGGCACACCGTCCACGGCCGCGAGCAACTGATCGATCTCGGTCGTGCCGGTGTGTTGCGGCAGCGTCGCGAGGCGCTCCGCGATGGCGTGCGCGGCCAGGTGGTGCGGCGGGATCGCGGCGACGCCGGCCTGCCGGGCACGCAGGCCGGCGTGCTCCGGGCTGCCCGGCGCGCCGCGTCGCCGCACCATGTCGTCGATCACGGTCCGCACCAGGCCACGGCGCCACTCCCGGCCGGCCAGCACGTCACCGAGGGCGACCCGCAGCACGGTCAGGTTCGCCTTCGGCCCGGCGTGCCTCCGGCTCGGCGGACTCTTCGCCGCGAGGTCGCGATGTTCCGCCAGGAGGGCGCGCGCGTCCCGGTTCCATTCGTCATTTCCGGGTACGACCAGCCGGCCGTCCACGAGGGCGCGGAGCCAGAGCGCGAGCATCCGGTCGGCGTGGAGGTTCCACACCTCCAGGGTGGCGCGCATCGACTCGACGCGCGGGTTCGGCCGGCGGCGCTCGAGCGCGGCACGCACCACACCGACCGGCTGGCGCCACGCCGTCTCCGGCCCGGGCACCGGCCCCGCGGCGAGCGGCTCGGGGACGAAGCGGAGCTCCCCGGCGTACGGATGGATCTGGGCCAGCGCGCTCAACGCGGACCGCTCGTCGCCGGCGCGCCGCAACCAGGCGATCACCGGCAGCGCCGCCTCCTCGGGCAGCGCCACGTGTGCCGGGGTGCCGGCCAGGGCGTCCAAGCCGTCACGGTGCCGGCCACTGATCCGGTGCTCGAACATCGCCGCCCGGGTGCGCGGCAGGCCGTGCTTGCGCGCGTACGCGATCTCCCAGGGTTGCAGCGGCCCGCCGGCCAGCGGCGTCCCGGTGGTGAAACCGCCGTGCAGGACCTCGAGGGTGACCCAGGCGGGCAGGTCGGCGACCGGGGTCCGGGAGCCGGTCCGGACGCGCCCGCCCACCATCGCGCTGATCGCGGCGGCCCAGCGGGCGGCCTTCGCCCGGGCCCGCTCCCGGGTCTCCGGGTTGAGGTGGGAGGCGGCGGTCGCGTCGGCGAGGCGGCGCCGGCGCTCCGGGTAGGCGGTGCCGATCTCGTTCATGCCGGCGTGGCGGGTGCCGCCCCCGCCCCCTCCCGGTAAAGAGCCGGGCGCTCTACTGCTGAGCTACACGCCGTGGTGTTCGGAACGCGACCCTACCGGTGTCCGGGCTCCGGTCGCCTCCGCTTTTTCGCAGCCCTCGGTGGGTGCCGCGTCACGCCCTGTCGATGCTGCCGTCCGGGCTGGCGGCGATCGGAAAAACCTGTGCCAAGATGGCCGGATGTTCGTGACCGCCAGACCTCGCCGGGTCGCCGTGGCCGCCGCCTTCGCCCTGCTCGCGGTCGCCGGCTGCACCTCCGACGACGACAAGCCGGACGCCGGCCGGATCGACGTGACCACCATGCGCGGCGCCTTCCTGCAGGCCGCCGACATCGGGCCGACCTGGACCGCGCCGGAGGCCAGCGCCGACCCGCAGCAGATGGTCAGTTTCTGCGGCGGCACGGTGGCCCCGCCGTCGATCCCGCCCGGCGCCGACCCGGTGTCCTCGTCGTTCGCCGACGAGGGCGAGACCGGCGCGCAGACCCTCGAGCAACTCGCCCTGGTCTATCCGGACGAGAAGGCGGCGCAGGCCGGGCAGGCGCTGCTGCGCGCGGTCGCCGACGGCTGCCAGCCGACGCTGTCGGTGCCGGCCGCGGTCACCTCGGACAAGTCCGAGCCGGCCTACACCGAGAGCGTCGAGGTGCGCGAGCTCGACGAGACCGGTTGGTCCGGGTTCGTGCTCGTGCGGCACAAGAAGTACGAGGCCTCGCACCCCGGTGTCGCGGACATCGCGGTGGCCGTGCTGACCAGCCGCAACGTGGTGCTGGTGGACAGTTACGCGATCTATCAGCTGAACAAGTCGGAGTCCGCGGCCGGCTTCGAGGCCGACTGGCAGAAGCTGGTCGGCTCGGTCGTCCAGCGGGTGGGATAGACAGCCGGACGCGGTTGGTCTAATGTTCGCGGTGCGCCGTTGCGAGTTCTTCCCCCGTGGAATTCGCAGCGGCGCCCTTAATTTCCGGCCTCGACGATCCACAGAGGCCCCGGGTCGTGAATTGACCCTCTTCAGTGACTGACCTTGAGCGATGCTCAGCCGTGGCCTAGGCTCATGCCTGGCTCATCAACCTCAGTTTACGACCGCCGGCATCGGGGGATGTGCATCGGCCTGCCTTCCGCGAGGTGGCGCCGCTGCTCATGGCGTTCGTGAGGGAGCGACAGGGGTGGTGCGGAATGGCCGGTACGGAGGGGGTCTTCTCCATCGCGGAGAAGTTGGATCGGCTTTTCCGCACCACCGGTGAGCCCAGTCACATGACGGTCGCCGAAGCGATCCGGGACAAGCAGGGTGTGCCGATCTCGCACACCTACATCTGGCAGCTGCGCACCGGCCGCCGGGACAATCCGACCCTGCAGCACCTGACCGCGCTGGCCGGCTACTTCGGCGTGCCGGTGGCGTATTTCCTCGACGACCAGGTGGCCGCCGGGGTGGACGCGCAGCTGGCGTTGCTGCGCAGCCTGCGCGCCGCCGGGGTGACCGAGATCGCGCTGCGGGCCGCGGACGTGTCGCCCCGCGGCCGGGAGGCGATCAGCGAGGCGATCCGGCAGGTCTGGGAAGCCGAGCACGGCCCGCAGCCGCCCGGTTGAGGCCGCGGAACGCCACACTCACCCGGGACAGCCAGACCACCTCGTCGGTCATCTCCGGCCCGACCGGCGCCCAGTTGCCGCCCGGGTCGGCCGGCGGCTCGCCGTGCGCGCGCCGCCGCAGCGCCTCGATCAGCGCCCGGGCCTCGGTCACCGCCGGGTCCTCGCCGGGCGGGGCGGCCGGGCAGGCGGGCAGGTGCTCGCGCAGCGCCAGCATCCCGTCCCGGATCTCGATCACCCGGCGGTAGACGCGCAGCCGGCCACCGGCCGCGCCCGGCCAGGCCAGCGCGGAGTGCGCCGGGCGCATCAGCACCACGTGCGGGAAGGCCTGCCGGACCGCGCCCCACAACGGCCGCAGCACCAGCAACGACCGGTACGCCGCCAGCACCGCCCGCAGCCGGGCGACCGGGGGCGCCGCCCCGCCGGCCACGAAGAGCACCAGCCCGGCGCCGCGCAGGGCGCCGAGCCACGGGTCCCACGCGGTGAAGTCCACGGCCACCCCGCCGCTGCGGGCCAGCACCAGCACCAGCCGGCCGGCGCCGAACCCGGCCAGCAGCAGGCACCCGGCGCCCATCGCCAGCAGCCCGCCGCGGAGCGCCCCGGCCGGAGCGGCCCGCCGGACCGTCGCGCAGGCCCACCCGGCCAGGACCAGCACCGTCACCAGGTAGCCCTCGAAGACCACCCAGTAGACCGTCTCGACCGGGGTGACGCCGGCGGTGAGCCGGGCCGGGCCGGCCGGCACCCCGTGCCGGCCGGTCACGGCCATGACCAGCAGCACCGCGCCGGCCAGCGCCCACTGCACACCGGCCTGGCCGGCCCCGGTCACCGCCGAGACCAGCCGGAGCAGCAGGTGCGCGCCGAGGATCGCGCAGAGATGCGCGGCGAGGGGCACGTCCCGGCCGCTCTGCAGCGCGGGCAGCGCGATGGTGATCGCGGTGGCGCCGGCGCACAGGCTGCCCCAGAGCAGCCGCTGCCGCCGGTCCCGGCGCAGCAGGGCCAGCCGGGCCAGTACCACCGCCCAGAGCAGGACGGCCAGCACGGTCACGACGGGGGCACCCCGAGCGCGGCGGCGAACCGGCCCAGCGGGTCGTCGGTCTCCGGCGTGCCGGCCGTACGGATCAGCGACGCCAGCATCTCCGCCTCGCGCTCGTCGGCGGTGGTGTGGCCGCTGCGGCCCAGCGCCCGGGCGACCAGGGCCGGGTCGAGGTCGGGGAAGAGGTGGGCGAGGCCCGGGCCGGCCGAGTGCCCGCACAGGATGTGGGCGATCTCGTGCAGCACGATGTGCTCGGCGTGCAGCGGGGAGGTGCCGGGGTCGTAGAAGACGTAGTCGGCGGAGGGCCCGCCGAGCCACAGTCCGCAGGGTGCGCCGGCGCTCAGGCCGAGCAGGGGCCGGCGGTGCAGCGGGCGGCCGCGCCGGGCGGCCACTTCAGCGCTGAAAACGTCGAGATCGAAAGGGTGCGGCACCCGGATGCCACGCAACCGCCGCTCGGCACGACGGCGCAGACCCTCCATTGCGGAAACGGTACCCGGCCCTCGCTCGGTGCTCATAACTGCGCGGAGAGAGCGTGATCCGAGCACGCATCTCCGCGCCGGTGTGGAAAAAGCCACGGGACTGTTAACTATTCACCTCAACCATGCTTAGCCTTACGAATCCCGGGGCAAGGACGTATTCAGCCGCGGATTCTTAGGCGGAGGTGGGTGCGGCATGAAGTTCGTCTACGACTTTCATGAGGGCAACAAGGACCTCAAAGACCTGCTGGGTGGCAAAGGCGCCAATCTCGCGGAGATGACGAACCTCGGCCTCCCGGTGCCTCCCGGTTTCACCATCACCACCGAGGCCTGCCAGCAGTACCTGCGGCACGGCACGCATGTGGACGGCCTGGCCGGCGAGGTCGACGCGCACCTGGCCGGGCTGGAGCAGGCGATGGGCCGCCGGCTCGGTGACCCGGCCGACCCGTTGCTGGTCTCGGTGCGCTCCGGCGCCAAGTTCTCGATGCCGGGCATGATGGAGACCGTCCTCAATGTCGGGCTCAACGATGAATCGGTGGCCGGGCTCTCCCGGCAGGCCGGTGGCAACGACCGGTTCGCCTGGGACTCGTACCGCCGGCTGATCCAGATGTTCGGCAAGACGGTGTGCGACGTGCCGGGCCACGAATTCGAGGACGCACTGCACGAGGCGAAGGTGGCCAAGGGCGTCAAGGACGATGTCCAGCTCGACGCGGAGGACCTCAAGGCGCTTGTCACGGCGTACAAAAAAGTGTTTGTCAAACATGTCGGGCACGACTTCCCGCAGGATCCGCGCGAACAGCTCGACCTCGCGGTCGAAGCGGTCTTCCGGTCCTGGAACGCGGACCGTGCGGTGCTCTACCGCCGGCAGGAACGCATTCCGGCCGACCTGGGCACCGCCGTGAACGTGGTCGCCATGGTCTTCGGCAACCTCGGCACCGACTCCGGCACCGGCGTCGCGTTCACCCGCGACCCGGGCAGCGGTGAGCAGGGCGTCTACGGCGACTACCTGGCCAACGCGCAGGGCGAGGACGTCGTGGCCGGCATCCGCAACACGCTCGCGCTCGCCGAGCTGGAGAAGCTGGACAAGCGCTCCTACGACGAGCTGATGCAGATCATGGCGACCCTCGAGGGCCACTACCGCGACCTGTGCGACATCGAGTTCACCATCGAACGCGGCAAGCTGTGGATGCTGCAGACCCGGGTCGGCAAGCGCACCGCCGCCGCCGCGTTCACCATCGCCGCCCAGCTGATCGACGAGGGTGTGATCGACCTCGACGAGGCGCTGATCCGGGTCACCGGCAGCCAGCTCGGCCAGCTGATGTTCCCGCGCTTCGACCTCGGCGGCGACCCCACGTCGCTGACCCGGGGCGTCGGCGCGTCGCCCGGCGCGGCGTACGGCGAAGTGGTCTTCACCTCGCAGCGGGCGACCGAGGTCGCGGCCGAGGGCCGGCCGGCCATCCTGGTGCGGCGCGAGACCAACCCGGACGACCTGCCCGGCATGATCGCCGCGCAGGGCATCCTGACCAGCCGCGGCGGCAAGACCTCGCACGCCGCGGTGGTGGCCCGGGGGATGGGCAAGACCTGCGTCTGCGGCGCCGACGAGGTGTCGGTCGCGGCGTCCTCGTTCACGGTGGGTGAGACGGTCGTCAACGAGGGCGACGTCATCTCGATCGACGGCACCACCGGCCGGGTCTACCTCGGTGAGGTGCCGGTGCGGCCCAGCGAGGTGGTGCAGTACTTCGAGGGCGACCTGGACCCGCAACTGGCCAACGAGCCGCTGGTCGCGGCGGTGCACCGGATCCTCACGTACGCCGACGAGAAGCGCCGGCTGCGGGTGCGCACCAACGCGGACACCGGTGCCGACGCGGCCCGGGCCCGGCGGTTCGGCGCGCAGGGCATCGGGCTGTGCCGTACCGAGCACATGTTCCTCGGCGACCGGCGTGAGCTCGTCGAACGGCTGATCCTGGCGCGTACCGAGACGGACCGGTCGCAGGCGCTCGCGGCGCTGCAGCCGTTGCAGCGGGCCGACTTCCTGGAGATCTTCCGGGAGATGAACGGGCTGCCGGTCACCGTCCGGCTGATCGACCCGCCGCTGCACGAGTTCCTGCCGTCGCTGGAGGAGCTCGCGGTCAAGGTGGCCGTCGCGCACGAGCTGGGCCGGCCGGTCGGCAAGGACGATCAGATGCTCGCCGCGGTCCGCCGGATGCACGAGCAGAACCCGATGCTGGGCCTGCGCGGGGTTCGCCTCGGCCTGGTCATTCCCGGACTGTTCGGCATGCAGGTCCGGGCGATCGCGGAGGCCGCGGTGGCGCTCGCCGCCGAGGGCGGCACCCCGCGACCGGAGATCATGGTGCCGCTGGTCGGCGCGGTGCAGGAGCTCGAGACGGTCCGCGCCGAGGCCGAGAAGATCATTGCCGAGGTGGTCGGCGACTCCGGCGTCACGATCCTTATCGGTACGATGATCGAGGTACCGCGGGCCGCGCTGACCGCCGGCCAGATCGCCGAAGCAGCCGAGTTCTTCTCCTTCGGCACCAACGACCTCACCCAGATGGGCTGGGGATTCTCCCGGGACGACGTCGAGGGCGCGTTCTTCTGGCGCTACCTGGAACTCGGCATCTTCGGCATCAGCCCGTTCGAGTCGATCGACGTCGAGGGCGTCGGCCGGCTCGTGAGGATCGCCGCGGAGGAGGGCCGGGCCGCCCGCCCCGACCTCAAGCTCGGCGTCTGCGGCGAGCACGGCGGTGACCCGGACTCGGTGCACTTCTTCCACGAGGTCGGACTGGACTACGTGTCCTGCTCGCCGTTCCGGGTGCCGATCGCGCGCCTGGAGGCGGGCCGCGCGGCGGTGGAGTCGGAGGGCTCCGACCACCGCTGATCGAGAACCGGCGTGGACGGGTAGCGGTTCGCCATCCGGTCACGTCCGGGCGGCCCCGCGACCACTTCGCGGCGGAGAGCGGGGCCGCCCGTCATACCTCGGACCGGGGGTTCGTCCGCGCCATGGCACCCACCAGGCGGACGAGCCCCCGGTCCGACCCGTCCCACGCGGTGTTCCGCGTTCCGGGGCGGCAGCAGCGCGCGTTGCTGCCCGGCTGGCTCTGGCGGCCGTATTCCGGCTGGTTCAACGGCCGTCAGGACCAGCCGGGCGGTGGGGGAGCGGGCACGGCGGGGACCGGGGGTGACCGTTACCGGACGCGGACGTCGCCCCGGAGGGGGTCGCGGTGTGGACGCGCCAGCGGCCTGCGGGCCCCGCAGGGGTCCCGGCGGGAGCGGCGGTCCGTACCCCGGCGGACGCACGACATCATGATCTTGAAGTTGATCTTGCTGGGGATTTTTGTCCCGTTCACGACGTTCGCCGCCATCTGCCTCCCGGTGGTCTCGTCCGGGGTAGCGCCGCGTCGATCCCTCGAAAAATGTCGGTGGCCGGGTCTAGCGTCCGAGGGGACATCGTTCGAAGGCAAGGGAGCCTGTGATGACGTCCCGACTCAACCCGTACCTGGCTTTCCAGGGCAATGCCCGCGCGGCCATCGAGTTCTATCAGCAGGTCTTCGGCGGGGAGCTGCGGGTCAACACGTTCGGCGAGTTCGGCTCGCCCGACCCGGAGCTCAAGGACAAGGTGATGCACGCGATGCTGGACACGCCGCAGGGTTACACCCTGATGGCCTCCGACATGCCGCCCGGGATGCCGTTCACCCCGGGCAGCAGCATCACCGTGAGCCTCAGCGGCGACAGCAGCGACGATCTGCGCGCCTTCTGGGACAAGCTGGCCGACGGCGGCTCGATCACCGTCCCGTTCGAGAAGCAGATGTGGGGCGACGAGTTCGGCCAGCTCACCGACAAGTTCGGCGTCCCGTGGATGGTCAACGTCGCCGGCGGCCAGTGACGGCGGCTCACTCCTCGTAGGGCGGCTCCTCGTCGTAGTAGGGCGGCTCCTCATCCAGCGGGATCCCGCCGCCGGATGAGGGCGGCTCACCGCTGGCGGACGAAGACGTCTCACCGCCGCCCGGCGCGGGCGGGTCCTCGCCGCGGACCACGGCCAGGACCTGGTCGCCGAACTTGGTCAGTTTGCTCTGGCCGACGCCGCTGACCGTGCCCAGCTGGTCCAACGAGGACGGCAACAGCACGGCGATCGCGCGCAGCGTCTTGTCGTGGAAGATCACGTAGGGCGGGATGCCCTGCTCCTTCGCCACCGAGGCCCGCCAGGCCCGCAGGCTCTCGAACATCGGCTCGGCCTCGGCCGGGAAGTCGGCGGGGGCGGCCGCCGGGGTGCGCGACGAGCGGGAGCCGGACCCGGAGGACGAACCGCCCCGGGACCGCTGCGACGGGATCTCCCGGCGCATCATCAGGGTGACCTCGCCCCGCAGCACCTCGGAGCTGCGCTCGGTGAGCACCAGCGTGCCGTATTCGCCCTCGACCGCGAGATAACCCCCGGCCAGCAGTTGCCGGACCACACCGCGCCACTCCGCCTCGCGCAGGTCGGTGCCGATGCCGAAGACGGTCAGGTCCTCGTGCCGGAACTGGGCGACCTTCTCGGTGTGCTTGCCCAGCAGGATGTCGATCGACTGGCCGGCGCCGAACTTCTGCCCCCGCTCGCGCTGCAGCCGCAGCACCGTGGAGAGCAGCTTCTGGGCCGGCACCGTGCCGTCCCAGGACTCCGGCGGGTTCAGGCAGCTGTCGCAGTTGCCGCACGACGCCGACGGCGCTTCCTGATCGAAATACGCCAGCAGCTGCCCGCGCCGGCAGGACACCGTCTCGCAGAGGGCGAGCATCGCGTCGAGGTGCCGGCCGGCGTTGCGGCGGAACGCGACGTCGCCCTCCGAACCGTCGATCATCTTGCGCAGCTGCACCACGTCCTGCAGCCCGTACGCCAGCCAGGCCGTCGACGGCAGCCCGTCGCGGCCGGCCCGGCCGGTCTCCTGGTAATAGCCCTCGACCGATTTCGGCAGGTCGAGGTGGGCGACGAAGCGCACGTCGGGTTTGTCGATGCCCATCCCGAACGCGATCGTGGCGACCATGACCAGGCCGTCCTCACGCAGGAAGCGGGACTGGTTGGTCGCGCGGGTCCGGGAGTCCAGACCGGCGTGGTAGGGCAGGGCCGGGATGCCGTTCGCCGACAGGTACGCCGCGTGCTTGTCGACCGACGCCCGGGACAGGCAGTAGACGATGCCGGCGTCACCGGCGTGCTCGGCGCGCAGCAGCTCGAGCAGTTGGCGCTTCGGCTCGTTCTTGGCGACGATCCGGTATTGGATGTTGGGCCGGTCGAAGCTGGCGGTGAAGTGCCGCGCCTCGGTCAGCTGCAGCCGCCCGGCGATCTCGTCCTTGGTGGCCGTGGTCGCGGTCGCGGTCAGCGCGATCCGCGGCACGTCCGGCCAGCGCTCGTGCAGCATCGAGAGCGCGAGGTAGTCGGGCCGGAAGTCGTGGCCCCACTGGGCGACGCAGTGCGCCTCGTCGATGGCGAACAGCGCGATCTTGCCGCGGTCGAGCAGCCGCTGCACACCTGCGGTGCCCAGGCCCTCGGGCGCGACGTAGAGCAGGTCCAGCTCGCCGGCCACGAACTCGGCCTCGACCAAGCGCCGCTCCTCGAAGTCCTGCGACGAGTTCAGGAAGCCGGCCCGCACACCGAGCGTGCGCAGCGCGTCGACCTGGTCCTGCATCAGCGCGATCAGTGGAGAGATCACCACGCCGACGCCTGGCCGGACCAGCGCCGGGATCTGATAGCACAACGACTTGCCGCCGCCGGTGGGCATCAGCACCAGGGCGTCGCCACCGTCGATCACGTGCTCGACGATCTCGCGCTGCTGGCCGCGGAACTCCGGGTAACCGAAGATGCGGTTGAGCGCGTCGGTGGCGCTGGAAACGGGGATCGGGGGAGCCGGGGTCACCCAGCGATAGTAGAGAGCCCGACCGACATTCTGCCCAGCCCTGTGCACAACCCTAAGGAGTGACCGGCAGGCCGACCAGGTCGAGGATCTCGCGGGCGGGGCTGCCCGGGGCCGCGAGAAGGGTCAGCGTGGCCTTCTGGTCGTGGTGCTGCTCGGCGATCTGGAACAGCGCGGACACCCCGGCACTGGCCAGGTGGGTCACCCCGGTCAGGTCGACGGTCATCGGCACGGCGCCGCCCCGGCTGCGGCGCAGCAGCTCCTGGCGGGCGTGCGCGGCCGACGCGGCGTCCACCGGACCGGCCAGCCGGACCTGGGTCTCGTCGTCGCTGGGCAGCTCGGCGATGAGCAGCACGGCCGGCTCGGGCGTCCGGGGCGCGTCGTCGAAGCCGGCCAGCAGCCGGGCCGGCCGGTTCAGCGGATGCCGGACGGTGGCCACCGTGCCGTTCTCGCCCGGCTCCACCCGCAGGCTCTCCACCAGCTGTGCGGTCAGCGCCAGGCCGCGGCCCCGGATCGGCTGCCGTTCCGGCGCGCGCCACCCGCCGTGATCAGAAACGGTCGCCTCGACCCGGCCCGCGGTGGTGAGCACGGCTCGTACCTCGATCGTCCGGGGTTCGGTGGTAGCGGGGGACACCCCGCTGAAGGCGTGCTCGATCGCGTTGGTGGTCAGCTCGCCCAGTGCGTGCTGCAGCACGAACGCGTCGTGCTCGGCCGCGCCCAGCGCGGTCAGCCAGCGGCCCAGCTCGACGCGGATGCCGCGCAGCGACGCCGGGTCCGCCGCCCGCTCCAGGACCAGCTCCGGTACGACGGTCACCCGCTGCGCCGCCAGCAGCGTGATGTCGTCGGCGTGCCCGCCGGCCCGGACCAGCAGCTCGATCGTCTGCGCGCAGACCCGCTCGGCCACGGTCGCCGACGGGTCACGTAGCGCCCGCCCGGCCGCCGCGTCGGCGGCCACCCGAGCCAGCTCAGTCGCCGACGACGACAGGAGGGAATCAGGGGCTGAATCCGACAACGGCAGCGAGGTGGAGGCCGGAGGTGAGGGCAGGGCCACCAACGGCCGCTCCAGGATCCCGTCCGAATAGAGCAGCACCAGGTCACCGGGCTCCAGCCGGTCCTGCTGGACCGGGAAGGCCCCGCCGGTGCCCAGCGGCGCACCTCCGGTCACCGGCAGGAACCGGGTCTCGCCGGCCGCGCTCACCACCAGCGGCGGCGGGTGCCCGGCCGTGCAGTAGAGCAGCTCCCCGCTGCCCGGATCGAGCAGCGCCAGGCAGACCGTCGTCGCGTGGGCGGCCGGGACCCGCCGGGCGAACCGGTCGGCGGCGGCCAGCGCCTCGGTGAGCGAGGCGCCGTCGTCCAGGCGTTCCTGCAGCACCGCGCGCAGCTGACCCATGGTCCCGGACGCGGTGATGCCGTGCCCGACCACGTCGCCGACCACCAGTGCGACGAGCCCGTCCGGGCGGGCCATCGCGTCGAACCAGTCGCCGCCGGCCGCGGTGTCCGCGTCGGCGAGCAGGTAGCTCGCCGCGATCTGCAGGCCGGGCAGCACCGGCAGCCCGGACGGCAGCAGCGCCCGCTGCAGCTCGGTGACCACGTCCCGGCTCTGCTCGTAGCGCCGGCGCAGCCGATCCGCCTCGGTCTCGGCGGCCTGCCGGGCCCGGGCCTGCTCGGTGACGTCGAACCCGGCGCCGATCACGCCGCGCACCGACCCGTCCGCGGCGAGCCACGGCACGATGGTGAACGTCGCGAACATCTCGTGCACCGAACCGTCCGGCTGGTCCAGGTGCGCCCGCCACTGCCGCCCGGTGATCGGCTCCCCGGTCCGGTAGACCTCGTGGTACGCGTCCACGAACTGCTGCCCGACCAGGTCGCTGAGCACCTCCCGGCACGGGCGGCCGAGGAAGTCGCGGCCGGGCAGCACCGCGCGGGTCGCCGCGTTGGCGGCGACCATCAGCAGCTCGGGTCCCTCGAAGACGGCGACGATGAACGGCAGGTGGTCGATCGCGGCCACCATGGCGTCCAGGTCGCCCGCCTCCGGAATGTTCACGCCCGTCACCATGCCATCGTGCCGGAAATGCCGCCAGGAGGAGCCCCGGCGTCACCCCGCCGGGAGGAGCCCGGCGTCACCCTGCCAGGTGCCGCCAGGCGCAGCCCGGCGTCACTCCGCCAGGGGCAGTTCGATGGTGTGTGACGTGTGCGACGCCTTGGTGCGCAGGTAGCGGACGTTGGCCGCCGACACGTGCACCCCGGTCGGGATCCGCTGGGTCACCTCGATGCCCAGCTCGTCCAGCTGCAGCGCCTTGTCCGGGTTGTTGCTGAGCAGCCGGATCCGGTCGACGCCGACGGCGAGGAGCATCTGCGCGGCGGCGGTGTAGTCCCGCTCGTCCTCGCCCCGGCCCAGCGCCAGGTTCGCCTGGTACGTGTCCAGCCCGTCGTCCTGCAGGGCGTACGCGTCGAGTTTGGCGTAGAGCCCGATGCCGCGGCCCTCCTGGCGCAGGTAGAGCAGGAAACCGCCCTGCTCGGTGATCCGCTCGGCGGCCTCGCGCAACTGCGGGCCGCAGTCGCAGCGCTGGCTGCCGAACACGTCACCGGTCAGGCACTCGCTGTGCGGCCGGACCAGCGGCGCCCGGCCGCCGGCCGCCGACTTGGTCAGCGCACGCCGCCAGTCACCCAGGCCCAGCGCCAGGTGCTCACGGCCGTCTGCCAGCCCGTCGAACGTCATCACCTGGGCAGTAGTGGCGTATCCGTCGGAAAACCGCAGCGGTACGGTCACCTGACGCCGGACGGTGGCCATTGACATCGGTCCTCCTCATTTTTCATGACGCCGTGGCAGAGGCAATGCCCGAAGATCGGTCGCCGCACACCGCGGATTATCGTGGACGCACGATGGCTGAGCGTCCTTACACCTTGTTGAGTTGCGGCATGTCGATCGACGGTTACCTCGACGACACCACCGAGGAGCGGCTGCTCCTCTCGAACGACGCGGATTTCGACCGCGTCGACGAGGAGCGCGCCGGGTGCGACGCGATCCTGGTCGGCGCGACGACGATCCGCCAGGACAACCCCCGCCTGCTGGTCCGCTCGGAGCGGCGCCGCGCGGCGCGGGTGGCCCGCGGCACGGCGGCGAACCCGGTCAAGGTGACCGTCACCGGGCGCGGCGACCTGGATCCGGACGCCGCGTTCTTCACCACCGGCGAGTCGGCGAAGCTGGTCTACTGCGCCACCGCGAGCGTGGCCGGTGCGCGCGACCGGCTCGGCGCGGTGGCCACCGTGGTCGACGGCGGCGACCCGGTCGACGTCCACCTGGTCAGTGCCGACCTGGCCGCGCGAGGGGTGCGCCGGCTGATGGTCGAGGGTGGCGGCAGCATGCACACCCAGTTCCTCACCCGCGACCTCGCGGACGAGTTGCAGCTGGTGGTGGCGCCGTTCTTCGTCGGTGACTCGCGGGCGCCGCGGTTCGTGCACGACGGCGCCTTCCCGGCGGGCCCGAAGAACCGCGCCCGGCTGGCCGAGGTCCGCCAGATCGGCGACGTGGTCCTGCTCCGATACGCGCTCTCGGACCGCTTCGACGAGGGCTGACCCGGCGGGCTGCTCGGTCAAGCCGAGGCCCCCGCCGGCTGGCGCACGGTGGTCCGGCGGATCCGGACCGGCTCGGGCGTGGAGATGACGACGGCGGGGGAGACCGGCGCGGTCGCCCGTACCCGGAAGTCGGTCTGCACCGCGACCTCCAGGATCGCCTCGGCCACCGGCTGGTCCGGCGTGGCCACCGGCCGCCGGGCCTTCCGCACCGCACGGACCACGACCACGACCAGGCCCGGCGCCGCCGCCACGAAGGCACAGATCCCGTACGCCACGGCGATCGTCACGCCCTGCTCGGCGCTCAGCCCGGCCGCACCGAACGCCCAGGCCAGCACGCCCTCGCGGGGGCCCCAGCCGCCCACGTTCAGCGGGATGCCCATGGCCAGCAGTGCGAGCAGCAGCATCGGGGCCAGGGTCAGCAGCGAGGCGCCGTTACCGGCCACCCGCGCCGCGACCAGGAAGGTCGCCAGGTGACCGGCCAGCACCATGGCCGAGGCGAACAGCACACCCGGCCAGTTGCGGCGGGCCAGCAGACCGGAGCGGATCTCCGCGGCGCCGGTGCGGGCCGCGCCGGCCAGCTTCGAGCCGCCGCGCTTCATTCGCCGCACGGTACCGACCACCAGCAACGTGATCGTCGCGACGATCGCGGCACCGGCCGCGACCGCGGTCCCGTGCTCGCCGATCAGGGTGAGCACCGGGGACGGCACCGAGACCAGCACCACACCGCCGACGACCAGCAGCACGACCTGTCCGGCGGTCCGTTCCAGCACCACCGCGCGGACCCCGCGGCCGACGTCGCCCTCGTCGCGGCCGTGCGAGACCGCGCGGCCGACGTCGCCGAGCACCCCGCCGGGCAGCGCCGCGTTCAGGAACAGCGCCTGGTAGTAGTCGGCGGTCGCGGCCTTCAGCGACAGCCGCATGCCCAGGCCGCGGGCGACCAGGCACCAGCGCCAGGCGCTGAGCACCGTGGTCAGCACACCGATCCCGAAGGCCAGTGCGAGCGTGCCGGCGTCGAGCACCCGCAGCCCGTCCAGGAACGCGCCGGTGCCCAGTCGCCACAGCACCAGCGCGATGATCCCGGCTCCGCCCAGCAGGCGTACCCATGCCCAGAACGATCGGCTCACTTGTCTTGTCCCCTCGTCGATCCCTCAGGGACTAGTACGCCGGACCGCCCGGACAAGGTTCACTCGAAGATCGCTAAAACATCCTTGTGCCCAACCGTGACCTCCGGCAGCGTCGCCAGGCGAGTCGCGAGATAGTCGTCGGAGCGCAGGTCAGGGTCCTGTTCGGCGGCCGCGCCGAACCAGCCGCGCAGCCACTCGGCGGTCAGCTCCGGCCGGGCCGCACCGAGCTGCCAGGCACTCTCCCGGGTGACGACCCGGGCGCCGGCCTTCTCGAACGCCGCCGTCGCGTAGTCCGGCGCGTCCGGCCCGAGCAGCACCCGGCCACCGGTCTCCCGGCGCTGGTGCGCGTTGAACGCGTCACGGACCCGCTGGTCGCGGGGGTCCTCCGGGGCGAATCGCACGTCGCCGGTGACCGAGAGCGTGAACAGCGCGTTCGTCCGGGCCTGCGCGCACACCTCGACCAGCCGGTCCACCTCGCCCGCGGTCAGCAGGTCCAGCAGTGCCGAGCAGGTGACCAGGTCGGCGCCGGCCAGGTCGTCCCGGGTGAGTGCGGTCACATTCCGCTCGTCGATGGCCGGGGTGGCGCCCTCCGGCATCCGGTCCGCGGCGATCTCGAGCAGGTCGTGGTCGAGATCGGTCAGGATCCAGGTCTGCGGGACCGGCAGCCGCGGCGCCAGCCAGCGGCTCAGCGAGCCGGTGCCGCAACCCAGGTCGCGGATCACCTTGACCGGGCGGGGCAGCAGCCCGACCAGCTCCAGGGAGCGGGCGTCGGCGTCGGCGGGCTCGCGCAGGCCCAGCCATCCGGCGCTGAATTCTCCGGTCATGCGGTTCCTTCCTCGATGTCTCTCAGAATCGTGGCCAGCCGGCGGGCGGTCTCGTCCCAGCCGGTCAGGGTTTCCCGGCGGGCGCGGGCCAGGGCCCGCCAGTCGTCGCGCAGGGCGGCGTCGGTGAGCCAGGTCCGCAGGGTCGCGGCGAGCAGGTCCGGATCCTCCGGGGGCAGCAGGCGTCCGGGCACGCCGGACCGTCCTCCGGCCTCGGCTGCGCCGAGAGCCTCGGATACCCCGCCGACGTCCGTCGCCACCACCGGGAGGCCGTGTGCCAGGGCTTCGGTCACCACCATGCCGTACGTCTCGGCCCGCGACGGGAGCACAAAAAGATCCGCATTCTCGTACGCGGCGGCCAGCGCCCCACCGGCCAGCGGCCCGGTGAAGGTGACCCGGCCGGACAGGGTGGCGGGCACCGGCGGCACCCGGCCCGCCCCGGCGAAGGTGCACTCCCAGGACCGGTCGGTGAGCTGTTCCAGCGCGGTGAGCAGCAGATCCTGGCCCTTGCGCGGGCCCAGCGACGCCACGCAGAGCAGCCGGTGGCCGGTCGGCGAGGGCGTACCCGGGGTGGCCCGGTCGACGCCGGGCGCGGCGACGTGGACCGTCGGCAGGCCGTGCATCGCCGCCACGTGCGCGCCGGCCCGGTCGCTGGTGGCGATCACCCCGGTGGCCAGGTGCAGGGCCCGGCCCTCCAGGGTGCGCAGCTCGGCGGCCTCCGCGGCGGAGAGACTGGTCTCGTCGCTGAGCGGCAGGTGCACCAGGATCACCAGGCGTAGCCGGGCCGCGTGCGGCTCCAGCACCTCGGGGACTCCGCAGCAGATCAGGCCGTCGAGCAGCACCAGGGCGCCGTCGGGGAACTCGCCGAGGACCCGGGCGAGGTGATCCCGATCGGACGCGGCCGGGCGTGGCCACCTGCCGGGGACGGTCGTCTCCCGTACCAAATCGGGGTTTTTGTCGGTCAGGTGGTTGAGGACCTCGCGGTCGTAGCGGTTGCCGCCGCTGGGTGCTGCCGGGTCGTCGACGCCGGCCGGCAGCACCGCGTAGAGCGGAGAGATCACCTCAGGGTTCGCTCGTAGCTCGCCCAGGCGATGTGCGACTCGTGCAGGGTGACCTCGAGGCCGGTCAGTCCGGTGGCGCCGGGGCCGAGCTCGCCGGCGCCGATCCGGACGGCCAGCCGGTCGGCGATCAGCTTCGCCAGGAACTCGGTGGACGTGTTGACGCCGGCGAACTCCGGGTCGTCGTCGAGGTTCTGGTAGCTCAGGCTGCCGCAGATGGCGTGCAGCTTCTCGCTGGCCAGGCCGATGTCGACGACGATGTTGTCCTGGTCCAGCTCCGGGCGGCGGAACGTGGCGTCGACCACGAAGGTCGCGCCGTGCAGCCGCTGCGCGGGTCCGAAGACCTCGCCGGAGAAGCTGTGCGCGATCATGATGTGGTCCCGGACGGTGACGCTGAACAAGGGCTTACTCCTCGGGTCGTGGATCTGCAGTGCACTACGGGTACCCGGAGCGGGAAGATCAATTCCCATCCGGGTAGTCGATCACGTGGCAGAGCGCGGGCAGGCTGCCGTCGGAGAGCCGGGGCAACAGCTCCGGCAGCTGGGCAAAATCGGACCGGCCGGTGATCAACGCGTCGAACCGGTCATCGCGCAGCAGCCGCAGAGCCAGACCCAGCCTTTCCGCGTACGACCGGCCGCGCTGCGGGGCGATCCCGCCGACCTGGCTGCTCCGGATGGTCAGCCGCCGGGAGTGGAAACCCTCGCCGAGCCGCAACGGGACCTCGCGGTCGCCGTACCAGCTCAGCTCGACCACGGTGCCCTCGGTGCGGAGCAGCTCGAGGCTCCGGGACAGCCCGGCCGGCGACGCGCTCGCGTGGATCACCAGGTCCCGCTCCTCGCGGGCGTGCTCGGGCAGCGCGAAGTCGACACCGAGCGCGTCGGCGACCGCGCGGCGGGCCGGGTCGGCGTCGACCAGCTGCACGTCCGCGCCCGGATAGCCGGCCAGGACGGCGGCCACCGACGAGCCGACCATGCCGCCGCCGACCACGCTGATCCGGTCGCCGAGCTGCGGGGCGGCGTCCCAGATCGCGTTCACCGCGGTCTCCACGGTGCCGGTCAGCACGGCGCGGGCGGCGGGCACCCCGTCCGGGACGACGGTCACGCTCGCGGCCGGGACCACGTACCGGGTCTGGTGGGGGAACAGGCAGAACACGGTACGGCCGAGCAGGTGCGCGGGGCCGGCCTCGACCACGCCGACGTTCAGGTAGCCGTACTTCACCGGCGCCGGGAAGTCACCGGCCTGGAACGGCGCGCGCATCGTCGCCCACTGGTTCTCCGGCACCCGGCCCTGGAACACCAGCGTCTCGGTGCCCCGGCTCACGCCGGAGTGCAGGGTGCGCACCATCACCTCGTCCGAACCGGGATCCGGCACCTGTTCCGTGCGTATCTCCCCCGATCCGGGGGAAGCCAACCAAAAGGCACTCGCGTCGAACACGAACCAACTCCTCTGAACCGAAAGTCCCCGGCAAGCGTGTGTGTGGGGGACAGCGGTTAACCCTAAGTCCAGGAGGCACGGTGACCACCAGTACCGCCACGACCCCGTCCCGGGCGCCGATGACCGGATTCGCGGCCCAGGTGCTGCTCATCGCCCTGCTCGCCCTGACCGCCGGGCTGACGCTGGGCGGCGGGATCGCCGGGATCACGTACGGCGTGGTGCTCTGCGGCCTGCTCGGCATGGCCCTGCAGCGTTCCGGGATGACGTTCCTCGGCTGGGCGAACCTGGTCACCTTCAGCCGGGCGATCCTGGCCGGCGGGGTGACCGCGCTGGTCACCAGCTCGGTGCTGGGCCACCCGGTGCCGGTCTGGCTGCTGGTCACGATCGCGACCGTGGCGCTGGCCATGGACGGGGTGGACGGGCAGGTGGCCCGGCGCACCGGGACCACCTCGGAGCTGGGCGCGCGCTTCGACATGGAGGTGGACGCGTTCCTGATCCTGGTGCTCAGCGTCTATGCCGCTGTCACTTACGGCTGGTGGGCCCTCGCGATCGGCATTTTCCGGTACGCCTTCGTGGCGGCCTCGTGGGCGCTGCCCTGGCTGAACGCCGCGCTGCCGCCGAAGTTCTCCCGCAAGGTGGTCGCCGCCCAGCAGGGCATCCTGCTCGTGGTGGTGGCGTCCGGGCTGCTGCCCTTCTGGGCCGGTGCCGGGGTCCTGGCCGTGGCGCTGGGCTCGCTGACCTGGTCGTTCGGGCGGGACATCGCGTGGCTGCACAAGGCGTCGCAGGTGCGGGCGGCGGCGCAGACCCGCTGGTCGTCGTCGCATCGCGAGCCGGTCCTCGCGCGCTGACTGTTCTATCGGACCCGCTTCCTGCCGGATCCGCTTTCCTATCGGACGCGCTGGACAGTCCCCGGGCGTGCTGAGGGGACCGCGCCGGGGTGCAGGATCGCGGCGATCGCCTCGACACCGTCGATCAGCCGCGGGCCCGGGCGGACCACCAGGCCGTCCCCGTCGATCGCCCAGACCTGGGCGTCCGGGAAGTGCGGCAGCACCGCCTCGGCCTGCCGGACCGCGCCGTCCAGGTGATAACCGCACGGGGTGACCAGCACCACCTCCGGCTTCGGTGCCGCCAGCTCGGCCCAGGACACCTGCACCGACCGCTTGCCGGCCCGCGCCGCGACCGCCTCACCGCCGGCCGCCGTGATCAGATCCGGCACCCAGTGCCCACCGGTGAACGGCGGATCCACCCACTCGACGATCGCCACCCGGGGCCGGGGCCGGCCGGCCACTCCCGCCGCCACGGCGGCCAGGCGCTCCTCGAGGCCGCTGACCAGCTCGTGACCCCGGTCCGGCACGCCCGCGGCCGCGCCGACCTCGACGAACGTGGCCAGCACGTCGGCCAGGCTGTACGGGTCGAGACTCAGCACGTCGGCCCGGCACCCGAGATGGCTCAGCGCGTCGTCGACGTGCCCGGACGGCAGCGCGCACACCCGGCACAGGTCCTGGGTCAGGATCAGATCCGGGGCCAGCCCGGCGAGGGCGTCGGCGTGCAGGGTGTAGAGGTCACCGCCGGCCGCCATCTGGGTGCGCACGTAGTCGTCGATCTCGGCCGGGGTGAGGTCCCGGGTGTCCCGGCCGCCGACCACCACGGTCTTCGCGGTGCGCGCGGCGGGTGGCTCGTCACACTCGAACGTGACGCCGACCAGGTCGTCACCGAGGCCCAGGGCATAGACGATCTCGGTCGCGGAGGGGAGCAGGGAGACCAGGCGCATACCCTCATCCTGCCCTCCCGCAGCCCTGGGGCGCCTCATCCCGCCTCGGCCGAAAGTGGGATGCGGGCCGTGCGGAATACGACCTCGGTCCGATGTGCCGGGCGCTTGCGGCGACAAAGCTGACCGGTATCGCTCGAACGTCCGGGGAGACCGAGATGACGACAACCGCACTGGCCCAATCCGCGCTGGCCCGCTCCGACGAACTCGTCCTCGACTATCTGGCCGAGCTGTGGGCCGGGAGCGCCGACCTGCCACCCGACCTGCGCGACGAGCTGATGCGGACGGTGACCGACTATCTGGCGCTGCGCCACGAGCCCGGCGCCGACCCGGCCCCGGTGCTGGCCCGGTTAGGGCCGCCGGAGCAGCTCGTCGACGCCACCCGCCGTGGCTACCTGCCGCTGCACCTGCGCGTCCCGCTGCCGGCTCCGGCGCCACCCGGCCCGGCCCGGGTCTCGGTGGTCGGCGGTGCCGACTCGACGGCGATCGCGCTGCTGGTCGGCGGCACGTTCCTGATGCCGGTGATCAGCCCGGTCGCGGGCCTGCTGATCGCCACCGGGTCACCGCGCTGGTCGACCGGGCAGAAGGCGGCGGCCTGGGTGCTGACCGGCGGCACGGCAGCGTTCGCGCTGCTGATGGCGATGGCGCTGATCGGCACGGGCGCGGGCGAGGCGTTCGCGCTGTTCCTGGCGTATCTGGTCGCCTGCGGCGGCTCAGTGGTAGCAGGTCTGTCCCTGCTGATCGGCCTCCGCCACCCCGACCCCCGCTGACCCGCAGCCCCCTGCCACGGTCCTGGCCCCGGCTGGTCCTCAGGGGTGTCTCGACCGCCTCAAGACACCCCCGAGCGCCAGCCGATCACCGCCGGGGGTGGGCTGGTTTCTGGGGGTGTCTCGTGGTGTTTGAGGCACCTCTGAGCGCCAGCCGGTTGCTGCTGGGGGTGGGCTGGTTTCTGGGGGTGTCTCGATGTGGTCGAGGGACCCCTGGGGGCCAGCCGGTTGCCGGGAGTGGGTGGGTGGTCAGGGGGCGGGGGACAAGGGTTCGGCGGG
>NZ_LLZH01000011.1:0-28907 GCF_001509495.1 Actinoplanes awajinensis subsp. mycoplanecinus
TATCTCATGCCCTATCTAGACACGAGACCCAAACCAATGTGAATCACTCGAAACGGCGATATGGACTCCAGAGTGACCCTGACCAGCAAAGGTCAGTAAACCTCGTCGGCGCAGGCCGAGACGTCACCTTCAACCCAGGCCTCAACCACGTCATCGGTGACATCACCACCGGGAAGACCACCTTCGTCCGCCTGATCCGCGCGCTACTCGGCACCATGCCCGACGACCTACCCCCAGAAGTCGGTCACGTTCAAGCCATCCGCGGACACGTCGCCCTTGGCAACCGCACCTGGCAGATATATCGGCCACGCACCTCCACCCGTGACGCCCTCGTCGAGATCAGCGAGGAACACCCAAACCCCGGCCGCGAATCCATCGCACTGCGCTTGCCCGTCGCCGGAGCCCAGAACAGCTACAGCACCTTCCTGCTCGACCAACTCCAGATCCCGGCAATCCACGTGCCCCGAGCACGCAGCGAACCCAGCGGAGCCAACTCACCAGTCACCATGACCGACTGGCTCGGCTACTGCATCATCACCGGCGACGAACTCGACACCGAAGTCTTCGGCCACAAACGAACCTGGCGCGACGCAAAACGCCGCTGGGTGTTCGAGATCGCCTACGGCTACTACGAGCCCGAACTCGCACTGCTCAACGCCGAACTTCGCCAGATACAGTTGCAACTCGAATCTCTCCGGCACGACGCCGAAGTCCGCGCCACCTTCCTCAGGGACACCGCCTTCGCCGACCCTGCCATTCTCGAGTTCCAACTGGCCGAGCGCGCCAACGCACTCGAAGAAATCCGCGAAACCCGACGTGCCCTCGGCACGGCAGCCGGCGACGTCCCCGGCGTCCAAGAGCTCCGTCAGACCCTGCTCGCGACACGCACGCGACGCGCGGACATCGCCGATCGGCTGACCCGCCTTGAGGGAAAACTCAAGGACCTCACCGACCTACACCGGCAACTGACCAGCCAGTCCTCGCGGCTTACCCGCGCCATTGTCGCCGGCGAGTGGCTCGTCGACTTCGACTTCATCGTCTGCCCCCGCTGCGGCAACGACGTCGAGCCAGCCCGCACAGACCCGCACCTCTGCTACCTCTGTCTTCAAACGCCCAGGCCCGCAGCCTCGCCATCGGAACTTCTCACCGAACAAGACCGCATCGCCAGCCAAATCACCGAAACCAGCGAGGTCATCGAAGGCCGGCGTCGCGCGCGCGAACGTCTCTCCGAGCAAGCCGCTCAACTCGACGAAACCATGGCGGAGCTTTCGGCGAGCCTCGACCAGCGAACCCGAACATTCGTGTCCGACCGCTCGGAACAAATCGAGTTCTACTCGGCACGCCAAGCGGAGATCGAAGGCGACATCAGGCGACTGCGCGAATACTCCGACCTGCTGCGTCGGCACCAGCAGCAACTGCAAGGCCGTGAGCAGCTCGAAACGAGGCAAGAGGAACTGATAGCCCGTATCCACAGCCGCGAGCTATCCCACACCGATGCTGAAGACAACGTTAAAGCGCTGGAACGGCGAATGCTCGAATATTTACGAGAGCTTCACATCCCCGATCTTGGCCAGGAGCTGACCGTACGGATCAACCGCGATACATACCTGCCAGAGGTGTCCGGGCGCAGATTCGACGAGCTCTCCAGCCAGGGATTGAAAACTCTCGTCAACATCGCGCATGCACTTGCTCACCATACCGTGGCGATTGACAGAAAGCTTCCGTTGCCGGGCCTCCTCATCCTCGATGGCATTTCCGCGAACAGTGGGCAAGAAGGCCTTAGCCTCGGGAGAATCCGCGACGTCTACCAGCTATTGCGGAACGTGGCTACCCGGGAGCCGTACAAGGAATCATTGCAGATCATCGCCGTCGACAATGAACTTGCACGCGACATCATCGTCGACTTCGTCTATCGTGTCGCCCTGCCACTGAGCCAAGAAGATCGCCTTATTCGCGTTCCCAAGTCGCAGCTCGAAGAACAGGTCTAGCGCCACCCGACGTCCCGCCTCTCCGATTAGTCCTGAGCGGACCCTGGCCGTCCGCAGAGCTTGCTTCGAAGCGCTGAGAGAGTCACTCCAGGAGAGGCGAGTCTGCATATGTGCTGATCAGATACCATCGGGGTGGACACGGAAGGGCACCCGCCTTGGACTCCTTTACTCGGCCGAGTATACTTTTTAGTGACCTAGTAGAACGTTTGTTAGCACGTCGCTGGGCCCTCTAAATGCTGGGGTCAAGGGGTCGCAGGTTAAAATCTGTCAGCCCGACAGAATAAATTTGCAAGTCAGAGAGCTGGTCCGGTTTGTCGGGCCGGCTCTCTGTGCATTCTGGGGACCACGGCGATCAAGTGCGCTGGCCGTGGTGCGCCTTGGCGCGAGCCAGCGCGACGTGGCGGGTGTCGTAGCCTTGCGGGATGATCGACAAGGCGGCGCCTGTGGAGGGTTCCTGGGTAATGGATGCCGTGCCCTACGTACAGCGAGACGATGGGGTTTTTGTTGGCGCGCTCATGCCGCCTTCTCCGTTGAAACCGGCGGGGTCGTTCGTGGTCAGCGTCGAGGGTGAGATCCTGACGATCCCTTACCGCATCTACGGCCCCGAGCTTGGTGCCGTCGATCTGGCAGTGCTGTCGGAGACTCAGCGGACCCTCATGCACTGCCTCTACACGCGGCACCATGACGGTCGTGTCCGCCAGCGCCACCTGAGTTCGATAATCGGCGAAGTCCATCCGTGGGTGGCGCCGTTCGTCGTTCAGTTGGTCGGCGAGTACGTCTTGAACATCTTGATGGACATCCGAAGTGGTCTTGTAGAGGTCGACACTCCTGGAACGCAGATGCACGCCATGTACGGGCGATTCGGCGCCGCCAATCCAGAGTTCATTGCACGTACCCGTCAGCGAGTCGCGAGCTACTGGCACTGCTATTACCGCAATGTCTGGACTGATAGGAAGTTCTATCCGGGTACGACCGTCATCGACTCTGTGAGGGCGGCGGCCCGTCACTTCCAGCCCGTAGGGCGTGTCGCCGGCCCGACGAGAGCTGCTGGCGGGCATCCGGCCGACGGGGGAGTCACCCACTTCCCCATGGAAGCATCCCGGACATGACCCGCCACATACCCGCCGACCTGCTGGAGATCGTTGAGGCGGTCCTGCCCGGCACCCCGCTCCGCTCGGCGCGCCTCGCCGCCCATGGCAACATCCATGATGTCGTCCTGCTCCCCGGCACCGCCGCGGTCCGGATCAGCCGCCGGCAATCAGCCGTCGAGGCCATGCCGCGCCGGATGCGGCTGCTCCAAGCGGTCGCCGGCGCCGGCCTGCCGTTCGCCGTCCCCGAGCCGCTGACCCCGGTGATGACGTTCGGCGAGCGGGCCGCCGTCGCGGTTTCCTGGGTCGGCGGGGCCGGGCTGCCCGAGGGGAAGGGGGATCCGGAGCGGATCGGCGAGCTGCTGCGTGCGCTGCGGGAGGTGCCGCTCACCCTGGAGCTGAGGACCGAGCTGGACGGGAGCGGGGGATCGGACGGCTGGGCGGACCTGCTGGAACGCGACGTCCTCCCTCGCCTGCCCGGGAAGTGGCGTACCGAAGGCCGCGACCGCCTCGATCGGGCCCGGGCGCTCGAACCGGTCGCCGGGGCGCTCGTGCACGCCGACCTGGGCGCCGAGAACGTGCACTGGGATCAGGACGGCCGGCTGGTCGGGGTCCTGGACTGGGATCTCGCCCTGGTGTTCGACCCGGCGATCGACGCGGCCTGCATGGCCTGGCACGGCTGGGAGAACGTCCGCGGAGCGGTCGACGACGCCACCTACCGGCGGGCCCGGGTCTGGGACGCACTGTTCGGCGTGGAGCACCTCGTGGCGGCGCTCAGCGGCCGGCCGCTGGCGAACGTCGACAGCTACGTGACCCACGTGGTGGCGTGGCTGGAGCGCAACGGCGTTGCCGGCCCGAAAGAAAGCAGCTGAAGCGCAGCGGCGTGGCCGGCCCGGAAGAAAGCAGCTGAAGCGCAACGGCGTGGCCGGCCCGAAACAAAGCAGCTGAAGCGCAACGACGCACGACACGCGCCGCGCGGAGAAAGAACTCCGCGCGGCGCGGGTCAGGACTACTTGACGAAACCGATGTTCTCGTAGGCGACGCTGGCGAAGCCCTTGGCGCCGAAGTTGGCCAGGTCCTTCTTCGTCGCGATCAGCTCCGGGCGCTGGTAGAGGGCCAGCGAGTGGACCTCCTGCCAGATCTGGGCGTCGGCCTGGTTGGCCAGCGTGGCCGCCTTGGCCGGGTCCAGCTCGGCGGTCGCGTCGTCGAACGACTTGTCCAGCTCGGCCGAGCCGACCCGGGCGTAGTTCTGCTGGATGTCCAGCTCACCCTTGGCGTTCTTGACCGGGTTGACGTAGATCGACTTGGAGGAGCTGACCGGGAACTGGGTCCCGATCCAGGCGAAGACCGTCATGTCGAAGTTGCCGGGGGTGACGTACTTGTCGAAGAAGTCGTCGATCGGAACCGAGTTGATCTTCACCTTGACGCCGGCCAGGGCCAGCATGTTCTGGACGAGCTGGGACTCCTGCTGAGAGGCCTTGGCGCCGGTCGGGATGACAAAGTTGATCTCGAGGTTCTTGCCGTCCTTCTGCCGGACGTCGCCGTTGAGCTTCCAGCCCGCGGCGTCGAGACCCGCCTTCGCCTTCTCCAGGTCGTACTTGCCGACGTCACCGGTGTTGTCCTGGTAGCCCGCCTGGTTGGACATGAAGATGTGGTTGTTCAGCGCGGACGGGGTGATGCCGAGCGGGCCGAGCAGCGCCTTGGCGATGGCGGTGCGGTCGATGGCCTCGGCGATCGCCTGGCGCACCTTGACGTCCGAGAGGGTGGCGCTGGTGCCGTTGATGGTCAGGTGCCGGAAGTTCGGGCCGGCGGCCTGGCGGATCTCGGCGGTGGAGATCTTCAGCGCCCGCTGGTAGGAGTCCACGTTCGAGCCGATGTCGACGAAGTCAATCTCGCCGTTGGCCAGCGCGTCGACCTGCGCGTCGGGTTCGATCGCCCGGTAGACGATCTTGTCGAGCTTGGCCGGGTCGCCCCACCACTTGTCGTTACGGACGACCGTGATGGTCTTCGCCGTCGCGTCCACCGAGGCGAACTTGAACGGGCCGGCCGTCGTCGTGAGCGGCTGCTTCGCCCATCCCTCGTTGAAGACCTTCGCGTCCTTGTTCGTCGACGCCGGGTAGAACGGGACGAACAGCGACTTCCAGTCGGCGAACTTCGTCTTGAAGGTGACGATCGCCTCGCGGTCGTCCTTGCCCTTCACGATGCTCTCGATGTTCTCGTAGCCGTTGGACGCCGAGATGTTGTAGGCCTTGTCCGTGCCGCTGGTCGACTTCCACTGCCAGTAGAGGTCCTCCCAGGTGATCGGAGTGCCGTCGTCCCAGGCCGCCTTCGGGTTGAGCTCGAACGTGACGACCTGCTTCGGGTCGGTCGTGAGCACCGGCTCGGAGGCGAGGTAGTTCTTGTTCCACACCGGGGAGGCGTCGGCCTCGTAGGTGTACAGCTGCGGCAGCATGCTCAGCATGACGTTGCTGGCGTCGATGTCGGTGCCGTCGAGCTCGTAGTAGTTGAAGTTCGCCGGGAAGCCACTCGTCGCCCAGGTGAACGTGCCGCCGTCCTTGAGCAGGTCGCGCGACTTCGGGTTGATCTGATTCTCGCTCGCCTTCGGCGGCGGCGCTCCCTGATCGGTGCTGGTGCTGCTCGCCCCACTGCAGGCGGCGGACCCGAGCAGGGTCGCGACGACGATCGGCGCAAGGAGTGCCTTAGCACTCCGGAGTGTCCTCACCAGTTCCTCCACACATTAGCGTCGGAAGTCGACGCGATAAATTCATTTCCATCGGTACGCACGGACAGCCGCGTGACCGTCAGATCACCGCGGCGGGTGCCGGGTAGTGACACGCCACCTCGTGGTCCTCGCCCGTGGTCTCCCCACCGGTCAGCTCCGGGGACTCGTCGAGGCAGCGCCGTCGCCGGTCGTCGTCGAGCTGGTGGGCGAACGTGGGGCACCGGGTCCGGAACCGGCACCCGGAGGGCGGATTCGCCGCGCTCGGAAGGTCGCCGGTAAGCAGGATCCGCCGGCGGCTGCGCTCCTTGACCGGGTCCGGCAACGGGATCGCGGAGAGCAGCGCCTGGGTGTAGGGATGCGTCGGGTTCTCGAAGACCCGGTCGGCCGTGCCGATCTCGACGATGCGGCCGAGGTACATCACCGCCACCCGGTCGGCGATGTGCCGGACCACGGACAGGTCGTGCGCCACGAACAGGTAGGAGAGCCCCAGCTCGGCCTTCAGCCGGTCGAGCAGGTTGATCACGCCGGCCTGGATCGAGACGTCCAGCGCCGAGACCGGTTCGTCGAGCACCAGCACCTTCGGTTCCAGGGCCAGCGCCCGGGCGATGCCGATCCGCTGCCGCTGCCCGCCGGAGAACTTGGCGGGGTATCGGTCGGCGTGCTCGGGGCGTAGCCCCACCAGGCGCAGCAGGTCCCGGATCCGCCGATCGCGCTCGGCAGCGGGCACGCCGTGGGTGATCATCGGCTCGGCGAGGATGTCGCTGACCGGCAGCCGGGGGTCCAGCGATGCCATCGGATCCTGGAACACCACCTGCAGATCGCGGCGGATCGCGAAGCGTTCCTTGCCGCTCATCGCGGCGGTGTCCTTGCCGAGCACGGCGATGGTGCCCGACGTGGGCTTGGCCAGCTCGAGGATCTCCATGATGGTGGTGGTCTTGCCGCAGCCCGACTCGCCGACCAGGCCCAGCGTCTCACCCTCGCGGATGTCGAAGCTGACCCCGGCGACGGCCTGCAGGCTGCCGACCTTGCGCCGCAGCAGGCCGCCCGTGGTCAGTGGGTACTCCTTGACCAGGTCACGCACTTCGAGAACCACCGGGCGCTGCTCCCGGGGCAGCCGCGCTGCCGGGGGAGCCTCCGGCACCGTGGTGGCGACGAAGACGTCGGTGCTGGTCAGCCCGTCCCGGGCGATCTCCTCGCTGCGGTGACAGGCGGCCAGGTGTCCGGCGTCGTCGGAGACCACACCGAGCAGCGCGGGCTCGGTCTGCTCGCAGCTGTCGATCCGCATCGGGCAGCGCGGCGCGAACGGGCAGCCGACCGGCAGGCTCACCATGGACGGCGGGACACCTTCGATCGGCGTCAGCGCCTGCCGCTCGCCCCCGTCGAGCCGGGGGATCGAGCCGAGCAGACCCATCGTGTACGGCATGCGGGGTTGCTGGTAGACGGTCTCGACCACGCCGGACTCGACCACCCGGCCCGCGTACATGACCATCATCCGGTCGGCGAACCCGGCGATCACCCCGAGGTCATGGGTGATCATGATGATGGCCGCGCCGGTCACCTCCCGGGCGGTCTGCAGCACCTCCAGGATCTGCGCCTGGATGGTGACGTCGAGCGCCGTGGTCGGCTCGTCCGCGATGATCAGCGCCGGGTCGTTCGCGATCGCCATCGCGATCATGACGCGCTGGCGCATGCCGCCGGAGAACTCGTGCGGGAAGCTCTTCGAGCGCTGCCGGGGGTTCGGGATGCCGACGAGGTCGAGCAGCTCGATCGCCCGTTCGCGGGCCGCGTCCCGGCCGAGCCCCTGGTGGACCCGGATCGTCTCGGCGATCTGGTCACCGACCGTGTAGACCGGGGTCAGCGCGGAGAGCGGATCCTGGAACACCATGGCGAGCCGGCTGCCGCGGATCCGGGAGATCTGCTTGTCGCCGAGGCCGAGCAGCTGCCGGCCCTGGAACGTCGCGGAGCCGGTGATCGTGGCGGTGCCCGGCAGCAGACCCATGACGGCCAGCGACGAGACCGACTTGCCCGATCCGGACTCGCCGACGATGCCGAGCACCTCGCCGGGGCGCACGTCGTAGCTGATCCCGCGGACTGCGGTCACCGGGCCGGCGCCGCTGCGGAACGTCACCGACAGGTCCTCGACCCGCAGCAGCGGCTCGACGCCGTCGGACTCGCGGCTCCCGGCCGGGCCGGGCGCGGGCACCGGGGCCACCATCGCGTCGGTCACTTCGCACCTTCGATCTCGGAGTTCGGGTCCAGCGCGTCCCGCAGGCCGTCGCCGACCAGGTTCACGGCGAGGACGAGCAGCACGAGCACGCCCGCGACGAAGTCGAACTGCCACCAGTTGGTCAGCGCCGCGCCGGCACCGTCGGCGATCAGGGTGCCGAGCGAGACGTCCGGCGGCTGCACGCCGAAGCCGAAGAAGGAGAGCCCGACCTCGGCCAGGATGATGCTGCTGACGCCCACGGTCGCGTCGATGATCAGCAGTGATGCCATGTTCGGCAGGATGTGCCGGAGGATGATCTTCCAGCCGGGCACGCCCATGAACCGGGCCGCCTGGACGAACTCGCGCTCCCGCAGCGACTGCGTCAACCCGCGGACCACCCGGGCGGTGATCATCCACTGGAAGCCGGCCAGCAGCACGATGAACAGCAGCCAGCTACCGTCCCGCAGCGCCGACGAGAAGATCGCGATGATCAGGAAGCCGGGCAGGACCAGCATCAGGTCGGTGACCACCCGGACCACCGTGTCGGTGGCGCCGCGGAAGTATCCGGCGAAGGCGCCGGCCGCGGCGGCCAGGGCGGTCGAGAACAGCGCCCCGAGCAGGCCGATGACCAGCGATTTCTGCAGACCCCGCAGCGTACGGGCGAAGACGTCCCCGCCGGTCTGGTACGTACCGAACCAGTGCGCGGGGCTCGGCGGCGACTGGAACGCCTGGAAGTCCAGCTGGTCGTACTTCCACGGGTAGAAGATCGGCCCGAGGTACGCGAGGGCGATCAGCAGCAGGACCACCACGACGCCGGCCACGGCCAGCCGCTGGCTGAGGAAGCGCCGGAGGACCAGGCGGTTGCGCGAGACCGAACGGCTCACGACGTCGGTGTCGGTGACGGTATCGGTGACGACGGTCATCTCGGCCCCCTCAACTCGCCCGGACCCGCGGGTCCAGCGCGGCGTAGACCACGTCGGAGAGCAGGCCGGCGATCAGGACCAGCACGGCGACGAAGAGCGTCACCCCGGCCGTCGAGTTGGTGTCGTTCTTGGTGATGGAGTCGACGAAGTACTCGCCCATCCCGTGCCAGCCGAAGATCTTCTCGGTGAAGGTCGCCCCGACGAAGAGCAGCGCGAACTGGTACGAGAAGAACGTCGCCATCGGGATGAGCGCGGTGCGTAGCCCGTGCCGGGTCAGCGCGGACCAGCGCCGCAGGCCCTTGGCCTGAGCGGTGCGCAGGAAGTCGCTGCCCAGCACGTCGAGCATCGAGTTGCGCTGGTACCGGCTGTAGAACGCGAAGCCGTTGACCCCGATCGCGAGCACGATGGTCGGCAGGATCAGGTGCCCGACGCGGTCGCCGATACCGGCCCAGGACCAGGTGTCCATCCCCGGGGTGATCTCACCGGTGGTGAACAGCAGCGGTGTCGACTCGTTGCCCGACACCTGGTTGAACCAGATGCCGGCGTTCTTCACCAGGACGGCGAGCACCACCGTGGGGACCGACAGCAGGACGAACGAGATGACGGTCAACGTCTGGTCCGACCATTTCCGCTGTTTGATCGCCCCGTACGCACCGGCCACCACGCCGAGAAGAGTGCCGAGGATCGACCCGATCAGCATGAGCCGCAGACTGACCCACATCCGCCGGCTCATTTCCGTGTTCACCGACTCACCGTCGACGGTCTTACCGAGATCGCCGTGTGCGACGCCCTTCGCCCAGGTGCCGAATCGCTCGACGAGCGGTGTTTTGTCGTTCATGTTGAGTTCGGTGAGCCGCTGGTCGACGACCGCTTCCGCGGGGGCCGGGTTTCGCCCTTCATACCTGCTCCGCGGATGTAGTTGCGTGGCGGCGAGAAGGTACGCGACCACCGTCGCGACCATCGCCAGTAGCACGAGGTAACCCACCCTGTGCAGGAGGAACTTGCCCATTACGCGTTGCCTCCGAGCCGGGCGCCGATATCTGGCCGGGACGTTAGCAGAGCGATTAATGGCCGCCAAGATCGCTACTGAAGTCGTTGCCGCAATGACATTCGATATGACCCCGATACTCTCGGGCACCAAATGTTTCGCGCTCGATTCGCAACCATTAACGATACGGATGACACTTCCGCCGGAACGCCGGACGTGTGATGATCACCGGTTTCAGTTACTTCCCTGAATATCCGAGCCACCGGCACGCCGGGCTTCAATTCTACAATGGACGAAATGGTTTTTCCGGCACGGCACGGCGAATTAATCGGCGATTATCACTGGATGGCCGGTCGGCGACGGCCGGGTGGATCCGGAGCTGCCCGGGACAGCTGCCGGGCACCCGTCACGTCTTGTCACTCGCCCGTATGGACCGGCGACCCCCGTCTCGTCACCGATGGCGCTGAGATTTTCGGTGCTGGGTCCGGTGCGGGCCTGGTTGAACGACACCGAACTGGATCTGGGACCGCCCGAGCAATGGCGCTCCTCGCCGTCCTGCTGATCAGTGCCGGTCACCCTCTGTCACTGTGTTCGAGCCTGGGCTGACCGGCCGGGGCGCCTCGTCCGTGCTGATCCGCGGCTCCGGGGGCTACCGCGTACATGAAGGTGGCACGCATGGAGAAAAATCCGTTTCCTTGAGGGCGGAGTGGGTCAGCCGACGCTGATCTGGTTGGCGGCCTCGTACTGCTCGTGACCGGATCGAGCCACCTGGTGGGGTACCGCCGTCCGGCTTCGCCTCGAGCATCACCAGATGGCTCATGAACGGCTCGGGTGCTGGGCCAGGTCGGCGGCCCCCTGCGCACCACCGGCGACGGTCGGCGGGCTGGTTCGAGGCTGAGAGGCCCGAGCCGGTGAGGAATCGCCGGGTCTACCGGAGTTATTCAGGCGGTTGAGCCGCGTGGCGCGCGATGATGCGAGAGCGGTTGGCGCATAACGGAATTTTTCGCCGATATCGCCGGCACCTTGCTGGCTGAGTGCTGGCGGCGTGAAATCGACATGTGTACCTGCCGGGTGGCTGAGTGAGCCGCTTCTTCATGTCATTCGATCGGCAAAGGAGCACCGGGATGACCACGGCGAAGGATTTTTCTCAGGCCTCGGCGGAGTCGGACGAGATGGTCTCCCGGGTGTGGGTGCAGGTGACGGCTCTGGTTCTGCTGTGTGGTCTGGCGGTACTGGGGTTTCTGGGCTACCGGGCCTACGCCGCCGACCCGCCGATCGCGGCGCAGGTCCGTACGTCGAGCGGCACGGTCGTGTTCACCGGGGCGGACGTGACCGCGGGGCAGCAACTGTTCCTGCGCAAGGGGCTGATGGAGTACGGCTCGATATTCGGTCACGGCGCCTATCTCGGCCCGGATTTCACCGCCGACTATCTGCACCGCGCGGCCCAGATTGTCACTCGTGAGTACGGCGGTGACGCGTCGAGCACGGCTCGTGACCGCGTGGTCGCCGATTTCCGAACCAACCGCTACGACCCGACGACTGGCACCGTCACCTACAGCGACGCGCAGGCGAAGGCATTCGACGAGTTGGTCACCTATTACGCCGGATATTTCGGGGCCGGCAGCGCCGCGAACGGGCTGCTTCCGGAGGCGATCACCGATCCTGCTGAGGTGAAGCAGCTGACCTCGTACTTCGCCTGGTCGGCGTGGGCCGGCTCGACCCAGCGGCCGGACAAGCACTATTCGTACACCAACAACTGGCCGCCGGAGAAGCTGGTCGGCAACGTGGTGACGGCGGACGTCGTGGTGTGGAGCGTGTTGTCGTTGATCGTCCTGCTGGCCGGGATCGGCGCTCTGTTCGCGGCGTTCGGCCGGTGGGGGGAGCGTCTGGGCTGGCGAGGCCGTCAGGCTGACAGCATCTCGTTCCGCCGCCCCGGCGATGTCGCGGTGACCCCGACCCAGCGTGCCTGCGCCTACTTCTTCCTCGTCGTCGGGCTGCTGTTCGTCATTCAGACCCTCGTCGGGGCGGCGAGCGAGCACTACCGGGCCGACCTGACCGGTTTCTTCGGCTTCGATCTCGGCCGGTGGCTGCCCTACAACCTGGTACGCACCTGGCACGTGCAGTTGGCGATCTTCTGGACCGCGACGTCGTTCCTGGCGACCGGGCTGTTCCTGGCGCCGATCGTGTCCGGGCGCGAACCCCGGCGCCAGTCCTGGTTGGCGTACGGGCTGCTGGGCGCGCTGGCGCTGGTCGTGTTCGGCAGCCTCATCGGTGAGGGCCTCGACATCCACGGCTGGCTCTCACCGGCGCTGCACATGTTCGGGATGCAGGGCTGGGAGTACCTGGATCTCGGCCGGGTCTGGCAGGTTCTGCTCACGCTGGGCCTGTTCCTGTGGGCCTTCATGCTGTTCAGGGGACTGCGCGGGGCATTGCGGACACGGTCTCGGATCACCCTGCCGTGGCTGTTCTTCTTCACCGGGCTGGCGATCCCGGCCTTTTACGCCGTCGGGTTGCTGACCAGTGCGGAGTCCAGTTACACCGTCGCGGACTTCTGGCGGTTCATGGTCGTGCACCTGTGGGTCGAGGACTTCCTGGAAATCTTCACCACCGTGCTGGTCGCCTACCTGTTCGTGATGCTGGGCGTCATCCGGCAGCGCGTCGCCATGACCATCATCTACCTGGACGTCATCCTCTACTCCATCGGCGGCGTCGTCGGCACGATGCACCACCTGTACTTCTCCGGCACCCCCGCCGAGACGATGGCGCTGGGCGCGTTCTTCTCCGCCGCGGAGGTGTTACCACTGACCTTCCTGACCGTGGAGGCGTGGTCGTTCCTGCAACTCGGATCGCGTCAGGAGCAGTCGTCGGTGACGCGGTTCCCGCACCGGTGGGCCGTGATGTTCCTGGTCGCGGTCGGGTTCTGGAACTTCCTGGGCGCCGGCATCTTCGGTTTCCTGGTCAACCTGCCGGTGGTCTCCTACTACGAGATCGGCACCGCTCTGACCGCCAACCACGCCCACGCGGCCATGATGGGCGTCTACGGCATGCTCGCGATCGGGCTGGCACTGTTCTGCCTGCGCTACCTGATCGCAGAACAACGCTGGCCGGACCGGCTCGCGAAGCTCTCCTTCTGGTCCTGCAACATCGGCCTGGCCTGGATGTGCTTCGCGACGCTGCTGCCCCTCGGCGTCGCCCAGCTGTACAAGTCCGTCGACGACGGCTACTTCGCCGCCCGCCAGTTGGAGTTCGTCACCAACCCCAGCAACAGCCTGCTCGAGTGGATGCGTCTGCCCGGCGACGTGGTGTTCATCGTCGGGGGCGCCCTGCCGGTGTTGTGGATCTGCTGGCTGGGGGTGCGCTACCGCAAGCGTGACCAGGTCCTGCGGGAGCCCGAGGACGTGCTTTTCACCGAGATCAGTGAACCGCGTACCGGAGTCGGCGGTGGCCGGTGATGAGCGTCGACTCCGAGGTGCTGTTGTTCGCCGGCTACGCGACGGTGCTGCTGGTCATCGCCTGCGCCTTGGATCGCCTGGCGGCACACAGCCATGCCCGGGCGGACCGCTACCGCACCGCCGGTTTTCGCTACCACCCCCAGCACGACGCGTGGGTGTGCCCTCAAGATCAAATGCTGTGGCCCATGACGTACGACATGCGGCACCACCTCATGCGCTACCGGGCGAAGCCGTCCGTCTGCAACGCGTGCCCGGTGAAGAAGGACTGCACGACCTCGCCGCACGGCCGGGAGATCACGCTGCACACTCAGCCGTGGCCGCATTCCGAGGCGGCCCGGTTCCACCGCGGAATCGTCCTCGTGCTCATCGGTCTCGCCGCGCTGCTGCTGATCGCGACAGGGGTACGGAACACCGGGTGGGGCGATCTCGCGGTGATCGCCGCGCCGTTGGCCGCAGCCGGCCTGCTGGCATTTCGGTTCACCGGCCACTTCCGGCGAACTCCGTCCGGCTTCCCGGCGGCCAGCGCATCAACCGGGCTCCGGGTGACCCCGCCGAGCCGTACGACGTGGACCGCTGACCGGAGGGAACGTTCATGACCGCGACCTGGACGGTTCTGCTCATCGTTGTCGTCCTCGTCGGGGTGACGTTCACGAGCATCCGGGTGCTTCGCGAATATGAGCGCGGAGTCTGCTTCCGGCTGGGCCGCCTGCGCCCCCTCGCCGGGCCCGGCCCGGTGTTCCTGCTGCCCTTCATCGACCGCCTGATCCGCGTGGACCTGCGCACTGTCACCCTGACCATCCCGCCGCAGGAGGTCATCACCCGCGACAACGTCCCGGCCCGGGTCAACGCCGTCGCGTACTTCCGGGTCGTCAAGCCCGACCTGGCGATCACCGAGGTCGAGGCGTATCCGGTCGCGACGTCCCAGATCGCGCAGACCACGCTGCGGTCCGTTCTGGGGAAAGCCGAGCTGGACACCCTGCTGTCCGGTCGCGACGAGCTCAACGACAGCTTGCGCCGCATCATCGACGAGCAGACCGAACCGTGGGGCATCAAGGTCACTACGGTCGAGATCAAGGACGTCGAGATACCCGAGGTCATGCAGCGAGCCATGGCACGCGCCGCCGAAGCCGAACGGGAGCGCCGAGCCAAAGTCATCTCCGCCGAGGGTGAATTCCAGGCGTCGCAGAGACTGCTCGACGCCTCCGAGATACTCAGCCGCAACCCCGCCGCGATGCAGCTGCGCTACCAGCAGACCCTCGTCGAACTCGGCGGCGAGAAGTCCACGATCGTGTTTCCCCTACCGCTGGATCTGCTCGCGCCCTTTCTGCACTCGCCGAAGCCGCAGAACGGGCCGACCTGAGCGGACCGCTGAATTCGGCAGCATGCCCGGCCACCCGCCTCCAGCGGGCCCGGCATCCGGGACGGCGATCCCCGCCGCCGGGTGGCGGCGCTGTCGGTGGCGCGGGAGGCCGGTGCGGTCGTCACGGCCCTCGACATCGAGCTGGAGCTGTCGGTCGTGCGGCTGTGCCGGGGCAAGACCGAGACGGCGGCGGAGGCCACGGCCCGCTGCGAGCGGGACACCGCCCGGCTGCGGCTGGACCATACCCGGCAGGAGGCCCTCGGCGTACGGATCATGGTGGCCGCCCACCAGGGATCCCGATCGGGCGTGGCCGAGCTGCTCGACGAGTTCGAAGCATCGGGCGGCGGGCAGGACGACCTGGCCGGCGCCGTGCACGGCTTCGGCATCGCCCACGTGGACCCTGCTGCCCCGGTGCCGGCCGACGCCACCAAAAGGCACCTGGTGCGAGCACGGCGCCCAAAGCGACCTGCCAATCACGGGCGTGTTCGCCGGCACGATGAGCCTCGCTCAGGTCGAACTCCCCGACAATGCCATCTACGAGGAGATACTGGACGTCGAAGTCGGGACCTTCGGCCCGGGTCACGGCGGGTCCACTGGTTGAGGATTTCGCTTGCCGGGTTTCGCATTCGAGTGCGGTAACCGCGTCCCCGCGACGATCGTGTGGACAAAGAGGTTCCGGCTCGGGAATGAGCGTTATGTCGCGGACGGCCGAACAGGCGGGACGGGCGCTGCTGTCCGTAGGGGGTTCGCCGCGGCGCGCGGAGGTGTCCGACGGCGGGCGCGGCCCTGCACCAGATCGGCGGGCGCGAAGCCGGCAACCTGAACCACCCGTCCATCAAAGAACAGGAAGCGACATGACCCCCACCTCATTGATCACCCTGGTGGACGAACATCTCGCGCTGGCCCGCCAGGCCTCCAGCGGTCGCAGCGCCCACACCGTGTACGGCGGTCATGCCCGCACCCTGCGCCAGACGCTCATAGCTCTCGCCGCGGGCCAGCGCCTCGACGAGCACGAAAATCCCGGCGAGGCGACGCTGCAGGTCCTCCACGGCAGGATCCGGCTCACGGCCGACACCGCGTCGTCCGACGGCGCCGCCGGCGACCTGCTCACGATCCCGGACGCCCGGCACGCTCTGGAAGCTCTCGAGGACGCCGCCGTGCTACTGACGGTGGCAAAAATATGACCGGTCAGGCCCGCGGGGAACGGTGAACGGAAACAAGCAGTAGTCGTCCGAACTGCTCTGGCCGAGCACGACGAGGTGCCCGAGGGGTCGGCCGCGAGCATCTCCACCGGCGTGATCGCCATCCGCGACGCCGCCGACCTCGCCCGGGTCTCCCAGGGCGCGATGTCCGTACCGTCAGCAGCACCGCGGCTTCGCGCATGGGTCTATGGAAGGTCTCGTGAGCGGGCTGCGACGTCGGCGTCGGAGCAGAATCCTGTTCTTCGTTGTTTGAGGCACATCAGGCCGACCAGCGATCCGTCTGCGGTGACCACTGCCGCGCGTCGGCTTCCCCGGCTGATCATCAGGCCGTGAACCACAGCCGTCGGGGTGTCCGGCGACACCGTACGGTCCACGAGCGTCGACCAGGCCAGTGCCGGGCCGAGGGTTCCCGGTGGCGGGAGGTCGGTCCGCGTCAGGGTCCCGGCAAGCCTCCTGCCCTCGGTCAACAACACCAGGTGCACATGGTCGTTGTGCAAGGCTGCCCGCGCGTGCACGATCGAGGCATCGGCAGGAAGTGTCTTCGGATGCCGGAGCATGACCTCACGGACCGTCGTCTCGGTCCCGGTGGTGCTCTCGTGAAGGTCAAAGGTGCTCTCGTGAAGGTCAAAGCCGGGTTCGCCGGCATCAGGCAGGCGCGTCTGGGGACTCATGGGGAGATGCGGTCCCAGCCGCGCCGCGGCCGGTGGCTGCCCAGCTGTTCGTCACGGGTGCGGTAGACGATGTAGGGGCGGGTCAGGTAGCCGACGGGTGCGCTGAACACGTGGACGAGCCGGGTGAACGGCCACAGCGCGAAGAGGCCGAAGGCGAACAGTGCGTGCAGCTGGAAGCCCAGTGGCGCCTGCGCCATCAAGCTGGCGTCAGGTTGGAAGGCCAGGAACGAGCGGTACCAGACCGACACGCCCTCACGGTAGTTGTACTCGCCCCCGATGGTCATGATCGAGCCGGCGATGGTGTTCCACATGCCGAGCGTGATCACGATCGCGAGGAACGCGTACATGACCTTGTCCATGCGAGTGGTCGCGGAGAACACGGGACCGACCGTGCGGCGGCGGTAGATCAGGATCACCATCCCGACCAGCGCGGCGACGCCGGCGAGCAGACCGCCCGCGACGGCCACCACGTGATAGGTGTGCTCGCTGATCCCGACCGCGTCCGTCCAGGACTGGGGCACGAGCAGACCGATGACGTGGCCACCGACGACGCCGAGCATTCCGAAGTGGAACAGTGGGCTCCCGATGCGCAACAGCCTGCTCTCGTAGAGCTGGCTCGACCGGGTGGTCCACCCGAACTTGTCATAGCGGTAGCGCCACACATGCCCGACGACGAAGGTCGTCAGGCAGACGTAGGGAACCACGATGAAGAGGAACTCGTTCATCGGCGTGCTCCTGGGAATGAGGGCATGGACAAGAAGGTCGGTTTTGGTGCGGCGCCCGCGCTGAACTGCGGCGCGGCGAACGGCGCCAGCCCCACTTCCTCTTCCGGAGGGCCTTCGGCGGCGAGCCGGCGTACGGCGTCGCGCTCATCGCCGCGCAGGGCCGGCAGCGTCGCGGTGACTGCGTCGATCAGGGCCGCCCAGGGGGAGCCCAGGTCGGTGAGCGAGGCGCGCAGCAGCTCGAGCCCGGCCCGGTGATCGAGCATCAGGCCTCGGCCTCGCTCCTGGTCCACCGTCGCCGCGAACTCCAGCACCACGCAGAGGTGATCGGGTAGCTCCGAGTCCTCGAGCTCGTAACCGGCGCTGAGGTAGGTCTGCTTGAACCGCAGCAGGGCCAGCCCTCGCTTGCGGGTGTCCCCGTGGGCGAAGTAGGTGAGGAACAGATTGCACCGGCGACGGTTGTCGAACGTCTCGACGTACTCGGCCTGCAGCTGCGGTAGGGGAGTCTGTTCCAGGTGGTCCGCGAACCCGAGGATCGAGTCGGCGATGGCCGCCGGCAGGCTCCGGGCGGCGCCGCGGATCAGGTCGAGACGCGCCAGCGTTGCGGGGTTCGGATAGTCGAGAAGCAGCGACACCGACTGCCAGACGATGGTCAGCTCGTGCGGCGCGAGGCCGGCTTTCGGTCGACGGCTCACGAGTCGGTCTTCTTCGGCGGGAACAGTCCGGCGGGCGAGCCCTTGCCGTCCCAGTTCAGGAGGTTGACGCGCTTGTCCTTGTCGGCAGGCGACGCGAGCGTGTCGGCTGTCTGGCGTTCCTGGAGCATCTGGAAGTTCTCGACGGCGATCGGCGTCGGTGCACCGGAGCCCTCGCCGAAGAGGTCCTGCTGCCCGCCGCCGTACGCGGAGACCGAGCATTCGGTCGCCAGTTCCTCCAGGGAGTGCGCCTGTTCGGCGTGCGCGGCAGGGATGACGTAGCGCTCGTCGTACTTGGCGATCGCGAGGAGCCGGTACATGTCGTACATCTGCTCTTCGGTCATCCCGACCGCGGCCGGGATGGCGCCGTTCGGATCCCGGCCCATGTTGATGTCGCGCATGTAGCAGCGCATGGCGGCCAGCTTCTTGAGCACGGCGTCGACCGGACCGACATCGCCCGCGGTGAAGAGTTCCGCGAGGTATTCGATGGGGATGCGCAGGGCGTCGATCGCCGCGAACAGGTTGCCCTTGTCCTCGGCATCCTCGCCGGTCTCCTGGACGACGTCCACCACGGGGGACAGCGGTGGGATGTACCAGACCATCGGCATCGTGCGGTATTCCGGGTGCAGCGGCAGTGCGACCTTGTAGGTGTTGATCAGGGCGTAGATCGGGGAGCGTTGTGCGGCCTCGATCCAGTCGCGGGCGATCCCGGCCTTCTCCGCCTCCCGCATCACGTCGGGGTCGAACGGGTCCAGGAAGACCTCACGTTGCGCCTCGTAGAGACCGTGGTCGTCCTCGGTCGACGCCGCCGCCAGCACCTTGTCCGCGTCGTAGAGCATCAGGCCGATGTAGCGCAGCCGGCCGACGCACGTCTCGGAGCAGACCGTCGGCAGGCCGACCTCGATGCGCGGGAAGCAGAACGTACACTTCTCGGCCTTGCCGGTCTTGTGGTTGAAGTAGATCTTTTTGTACGGGCAGCCGGACACGCACATCCGCCAGCCCCGGCACTTGTCCTGGTCGACCAGGACGATGCCGTCCTCGGCCCGCTTGTAGATCGCCCCGCTGGGGCACGACGCCGCGCACGACGGGTTCAGGCAGTGCTCGCAGATTCGCGGCAGGTAGAACATGAAGGTCTGCTCGAACTCGAACTTCACCTTGTCGGCGATCTTTTTCAGCATCGGGTCGCGGTGCGCGGTCGCGGTGGATCCGCCGAGGTCGTCGTCCCAGTTGGCCGACCACTCGATCTTCATGTCCTTGCCCGAGATGAGCGACTTGGGACGGGCGACCGGCGTGTGCTCCTGAGCCGGGGCGTCGGTGAGTGTGGAGTAGTCGTAGGTCCACGGCTCGTAGTACTCGCCGATCGAGGGGAGCTTGGGGTTGGAGAAGATCGTGAGGAGCTTCTTGAACCGCCCGCCACCCTTGAGCACCAGCCGGCCGCGTTTGTTGCGCTCCCAGCCGCCCTTCCACTTCTCCTGATCCTCGTACGTCCGCGGGTAGCCCAGGCCGGGGCGGGTCTCCACGTTGTTGAACCAGATGTATTCGGTGCCGGTGCGGTTGGTCCACGCCTGTTTGCACGTCACCGAGCAGGTGTGGCACCCGATGCACTTGTCGAGGTTCATCACCATCGCCATCTGGGCCATGACGCGCATGTCAGTACTCCACGTTCTGTGAGCGCTTGCGGATGACCGTGACCTCGTCGCGCTGGTTGCCGGTCGGGCCCAGGTAGTTGAACGCGAACGTGAGTTGGGCGTAGCCGCCGATGATGTGTGACGGCTTCACCAGGATCCGGGTCAGGGAGTTGTGGATGCCGCCCCGTTTGCCGGAGGTCTCGGCGATCGGTACGTCGATCAACCTGTCCTGTGCGTGATACATGTACACCGTGCCCTCGGGCATCCGGTGCGACACGATGGCCCGGGCGACCACGACCCCGTTGCGGTTGACCGCTTCGATCCAGTCGTTGTCCTTGATACCGACCTTGGCGGCGTCCCGGTCACTCATCCAGATGTTCTGGCCTCCGCGTGAGAGCGACAGCATGAACAGGTTGTCCTGGTACTCCGAGTGGATGGACCACTTGTTGTGCGGGGTCAGGTACCGCACCGTGAGCCCCTCCACCTCGCCGGCTCCCGCCCCGTCGGAGACGTTGCCGAGCGACGGTTCCGAGAACAGTGCCGCCATGTTGAGCGGTGGCCGGTAGACGGGCAGGCCCTCACCGAGCTCGGTCATCCAGTCGTGATCGAGGTAGAAGTGCATCCGGCCGGTCAGGGTGTGCCAAGGCTTCTTGCGCTCCACGTTGATGGTGAACGGCGAGTACCGTCGCCCGCCGGTCTCGGAGCCCGACCACTCCGGTGAGGTGATCACCGGCACCGGGGGGCCCTGGGTGTCGGCGAAGGTGATCTGCTTGCCCTCGTGTTCCTCGGCGAGGTCGGCCAGCCGGACCCCGGTGCGCTTCTCGAGCGTTGTGAACCCCTGGGTGGCCAGCTGCCCGTTGGTGGTCCCGGACATGGCCAGGATCGCCTCGCAGACGTTGACGTCCTTCTTCAGCGACGGCCGCCCGTCGGCCACGCCACCACGCACGGCGCCGTTCTTGCGCCGCAGGTAGTCGACCTGCGCTCCCAGCTCGAAGGTGACGCCCTTGGTGGTGGCGCCGAGGGTGTCGACCAGGGGGCCGAGCGCGTTCATCTTCTCGGCGATCGCCCCGTAGTCGCGTTCGACCTCGACGATCTTGGGCATGGTGACGCCGGGGATCGGCTCGCACTCGCCCTTCTTCCAGTCACGCACGACGCCGTGCGGGTTGGCCATCGCGTCCGCCGTGTCGTGGGTGAGAGGGACCGCGACGACGTCCTTGCGCACGCCGAGGTGGACGGCGGCGAGCTCGCTGAACTTCGCCGCGATGCTCTGCCAGGCGTCCCAGTCGGTCCGGGTCTGCCACGGCGGCGCGATCGCCGGGTTGAAGGAGTGCACGAAGGGGTGCATGTCGGTGGTGTTGAGGTCGTGCTTCTCGTACCAGGTCGCCGCCGGGAGAACGACGTCGGAGAAGATCGTGGTGCTGGTCTGCCGGAAGTCGATCGTCATGAGCAGGTCGAGCTTGCCCTCGGGCGCCTCGTCGCGCCAGGTCACGTCGACCGGGCGCTGGTACGCCGGCGTCTCGGTCGCCCGCACCGACGAGTCGGTGCCGAGCAGGTGCTTGAGGAAGTACTCGTTGCCTTTTCCGGACGAGCCGAGCAGGTTGGCCCGCCAGATCGACAGGATGCGCGGGTAGTTCTGCGGTGCGTCCGGGTCCTCGCCGGCGAAATCGAGCTCGCCGGACTTGAGCTGCTCCACGACGTACGCGCCCACCGGTTGGCCGGCGGCGGCCGCATCGTCGGCGAGGTCGAGCGGGTTGCGGTCGAACGTGGGGTACGACGGCATCCAGCCCATCCGTGCGCTCTGGGCGATCACATCGGCCGTGGACTTGCCCGCCAGCTGCCCCTTGCCGGTGGTGGCGGAGAGGGTGTCGGCGCCGAACTGGTCGTACCGGAACTGGTTGGTGTGCAGGTACCAGAAAGCCGTCTGGATCATGTTGCGCGGCGGCCGGTTCCAGTCGAGGGCGTTCGCGATCTGCGTGTAGCCCGTGATCGGGCGGACCTTCTCCTGCCCGACGTAGTGCGCCCACCCGCCGCCGTTGACGCCCTGGCACCCGGTCAGGTTGGTCAGGGTCAGGAACGCCCGGTAGATCGTGTCCGAGTGGAACCAGTGGTTCGTGCCGGCCCCCATGACGATCATCGAACGGCCCCGTGACTCCTCGGCGTTCGCGGCGAACTCCCGCCCGATCCGGGCAGCCGTAGCGGCCGGGACACCGGTGATCACCTCCTGCCACGCGGGGGTGTACGGCGCGTCCGCGTCGTCGTAGCCGCGGGCCCATTGCCCCGGCAGGCCGTCACGGCCGACGCCGTACTGGGCGAGCAGCAGGTCGAAGACCGTCGTGACCAGGTGCCCGTCGACCCGGCGGACCGGGACGCCGCGGGGCAGGTCAGCGGCCGCTCCGTCCGCGGTGTCGAAGCGTGGCATCCGCACCAGAACGGTCTCCTCGGCACCGTCGAGCAGCGAGAGCCGCGGGTCGACGTCACCGAGTTCGAGGTTCCACCGGCCGATACCGGCGTCACCGAACCGGTGACCGAGCGAGCCGTTCGGGACCACCGGCTCATCGGTGCGCGCGTCGATGAGAACGGTCTTGAAAGCGGCGTTCTCCTGCGCCGCACCGGCCGAGGCCAGGTCGGCGGCCGTCAGGAACTTGCCCGCGGTGAACGCACCGTCACCGGCATCGTCGAGCCGCACCAGGTACGGCAGGTCGGTGTAGGTCTTCACGTACTCGGTGAAGTACGGCGTCTGCCGGTCGACGAAGAATTCCTTGAGTACGACGTGGCCCATCGCCATGGCCAGCGCGCCGTCGGTGCCCGGCTTGGCGGGCAGCCACTCGTCGGCGAACTTCACGTTGTCGGCGTAGTCGGGAGCGACCGCGATCACCTTCTGGCCGCGGTAGCGGGCCTCGGTCATCCAGTGCGCGTCGGGGGTGCGGGTGACCGGCAGGTTGGAGCCCCACATGATCAGGTAGCCGGCGTTCCACCAGTCACCCGACTCGGGAACGTCGGTCTGGTCGCCGAAGACCTGCGGGGAGGCGACCGGGAGGTCGGCGTACCAGTCGTAGAAGCTCAGCATCGAGCCACCGACCAAGTTGATGAAGCGTGCCCCCGACGCGTGCGAGACCATCGACATCGCCGGAATGGGCGAGAAGCCGGCCACCCGGTCGGGACCGTACTTCTTGATCGTGTGCACGTGCGCGGCGGCGACGATCTCGCACGCCTCCTCCCAGGTGGCGCGCACGAGGCCACCCTTGCCGCGGGCGGACTTGTAGGCCTTCGCCCGTCGCGGATTCTCCACGATGTGCTCCCACGCGCGTACCGGATCACCGTCGTGCTGGCTCTTGGCCTCGCGGAACATCTGGAGAAGGACGCCGCGCACATAGGGATAGCGGACCCGGGTCGGCGAGTAGGTGTACCAGGAGAACGCCGCACCGCGGGGGCAGCCGCGGGGCTCGTACTCCGGGGAATCCGGACCGACCGACGGGTAATCGGTCTGCTGGGTCTCCCAGGTGATGATGCCGTCCTTGACGTAGACCTTCCACGAGCAGGACCCGGTGCAGTTCACCCCGTGAGTCGAGCGGACCACCTTGTCGTGGCTCCACCGGTCCCGATAGAAGTCGTCGGCCTGCCGGCCACCCTGCTTCGTCAGCGTCCGGAGGTCATCGGAGACCGTGCCCTTGGTGAGGTAGCGACGGGTACGCACCAGGGCCTCGCTCAGCGGACCGTCCAAACCCGGCTGATCAGGGTGTCCCGAACTGCCGGTGTTGTCGCGGGCGTTCTGGCTGGGCGTCATGAGCTGGACATCTCCTCGTCGCGCCGATGCGCGGTTCGGCGTACGACGGTCAGGGTCAGTGGCAGGGTCGAGGCCGCGATCGCCGACACCCCGCGGATGTGCGAGTAGCGCACCCGGGCCGGCGAGGAGGTGTACCAGGAGAGCACCGCGGGGCGCGATGATCGACCGAGACGTCGACCCGGGCGGAGAATCTGTGGGTGCCGCATGGTCAGCGGCCGGGAGCGGGCAGCAGAGTGCCGACCCTCGTGCGGATGGTGTCGACGGCGTCCCAGTCGTCCGGGTTCAGATTGGCGAGCGCGGCCGGGAAGACGCCGTCCTGCTCTTTGAGGATGTGCTCGCGGAGCAGTTCCAGGGTGGCGATAAGCCGGCCGGGCCAGGTCGGGTCGGTGGGCGTTCCGTGCGCGGCTTCACCGAGGACCGCTTCGATGTGCCGGTGGTCGGCCAGCAAGGCCGTGACGTGGTCAGGGAAATCGGCGGCCAGCGCCGGGAACAGGCCGTGCTCTTCGACCTGCGTGTGCGGCTCGAGGACAGCCGTGATCCGGCAGGCCAGTGCTGCCATGCGCGCGTTGTCGGTCGCCGCATGGGCGCCGTGGACTTCGCCGATGAGGTTGACGACCAGGTCATGTTCGCGGGTCAGATCGTCGATGGCGGTGATGGCCTGGCAGCCGCAGTACTCACACATGGGCGGCGCTCCCGTTGACCGTGGTGCCCCGGTCGGCCGGTAGGCCGACGCTTTTGGCGACAGCGGTCACCGTCAAGGCCAGCGCGGCGAGGGCGACGAACGCGAGGGCGGCCAGGCCGAAGGCATACGAGTCGTACTGCTCGTACAGGGCACCCATGATCAGCGGTGGGACGAACCCGCCGAGGCCGCCTGCGGCGCCCACGATGCCGGTGACCGAGCCGACCTTGTTCTGCGGTGCCAGCAGGGCGACCAGCGCGAAGGTCGCGCCGCTACCGGTGCCGAGCGCCGCCGCCATGGCCAGGAACGCGATCGTGCCCAGCGGCGCGAGGTTCGGGGTGAACGCCGCGGTGGCCGCCCCGATGACCACGACGGCGAGCGCCGAGGCAAGGACACGGGTGGGGCCGAGCCGGTCGGACAACCAGCCGCCGACCGGGCGCATCACCACGGCGAGCAGCACGAACCCGGCCATCCGGTTGGCCGCGTCGGCCGGGGCCAGCCCGTAGGCTGCCTTCAGATAGGCCGGAAGGTAGACCGAGAACGCGACATAGCCGCCGAACAGGACCGCGTACAGAGCTGCCGCCTGCCAAGTGATCCGCAGCCGTGCGGTGTCCGCCAGCCGCTGCGCCAGCGGCTCGGTCGGCACGATCCGGCCGGGTGCGTCACGTAACAGCAGCGCCGTCAGCGCGGCGTAGGCGGCCAGGGCGATCGCGGTGACGATGAACGGGGTGGCGATGCCGTGGGCGGTGACGAGTTTGACAGTGGTCAGCGCGCTGATCGCGGTGCCGCCCATGCCGACGCCGAACAGCCCGATCGCCAGACCCCTGCGCTGGGGCGGGAACCAGGCGTTGACGACCGGTACGCCGATGGCGAACGCGGTGCCGCCGATGCCGAGGAAGAACCCGCCGACCAGCAGCCCGGTGAACGACGAGTGCCCGGACAGGCCCAGATAGAGCACCGGGACGATGGTGGTCAAGGAGACCAGCGGGAACATGACCCGTCCGCCGAACCGGTCGGTCAGCGCACCGACCGGGATCCGACCCACGGAACCGACGACGACCGGCACCGCGACCAAGAGAGCTTGCTGGAACGCGCCGAGTTGGAGAACATCCTTGAACCTGGGTGCCAGCGGGCTCAGCAGCGCCCAGGCCCAGAAGTTGACCGCGAACCCGACGGTGGCCAGGACGAGCGTCACCACCCGCTGCCGTCCCGTACCAGCGCTGGGTTGTCCTTTACTCATCGTCGTCTCCACGTCTCGTTCGCGTCACTGGTATCGATGTCATCGACTCAGGCCGTCCGATGCGACGCCTCGGTCAGGATTCAGGCTTTCAAGCCCCGGGAACAGGGCCGTTGGTCCCCACTCGCGTGGGTCGGACAGTCCGGCACCAGGTGAGATTCGGTTCGCCGAACGAGGTTCAGGCTGGCTCCGCAACCTGTTCCAGGCGGATCTGCCACATGTCAGGCCCGGACTGCAGCCACGGGGCGTCGATCTGTGCGCCGAAGCGGTCGCCGATCTCCGCGAGGACCAGGCGGAGAGCGTGTGAGGCGACCAGGATGAACAGTGCGGCTACCGTGGACCGTACCAATCCGTGCCGCTGGTCGTGCTCGACTTCGCGCACGTCAAGACCGCGGTCGGCACCCTGTACCGTGCCGGAACCCGGTACAGGTCCTAGACGGCGTCCAGGCACCGATGAAGCCGGGCCAGTCCCTCGTCGATGCGGCGCGCGTCGATCATGCCGTACCCGAAGACGATGCCCGGCGAGTCGGGTGCCGCGGTGGCGATTTCCGAAAAGCTCGCCACACCGATGCCGGCTGCCTGGGCCCGGATGAGCGCGTCGGCAACGGTGGCCTCCCGCACCATCGCGCTCAGGTGCAGGCCGGCCGTGGACGGCATGGCCGTGAAATGCGCCGACAGCGGGCCGGCGAGCGCGGCCGCGATGCGTTCGTGGCGCTGCCGGTACACCCGGCGGACCCGCCGTAGGTGCCGGGCGAAGACGCCCTGCTCCACGAAATCCGCCATGGCGGCCTGAATCGGCAGGCCGGTGTGCCAGTCGGTGAGGAATTTGGCGGCGTGCAGGGCATGCCGCAGCGACGGCGGATGCAGCAGGAAGCCGAGCCGCAGCGTGGGCAGCAGTACTTTCGAGAACGACCCCACGTAGAGGACGCGGCCACTGCGGTCGAGGCTGTGCAAGGGCTCCAGCTGCTGTTCGGTGTAGCGGAACTCGCTGTCATAGTCGTCCTCGACGATCGCCGCGTCGTGCCGTTGCGCCCACGCGAGCAGCTCGACACGGCGCCGCAACGACAGGGCCACACCAGTCGGGTACTGGTGCGACGGCGTCACGTAGACCAGCCGTGCGTCGGCGGGCAGCGCGTCGACGATCAGGCCCTGCTCGTCGATCGGTACACCGATCACCCGGGCGCCCTGGGCCTCCCACACCAGCCTCGGCGGCGCGTAGCCCGGTTCCTCGACCGCTGCCGTGGCGCCGGGCTCGAGCAGCACCCGCCCGATCAGGTCGAGTGCTTGCTGCACACCGCAGGTCACCAGCACATCCTGCGGATTCGTCTCGATGAACCGGGCCGTCCGGAGATGACGGGCAATGGCGGTACGGAGCCCTAAATGGCCGGCCGGCTCGACGGGCATTCCGGTGCCCACCGCCGACAGCCGGAACTGGCCGGCCAGAAGGCGGCGCCAGGCCGCGTACGGGAACAGCCGCGCGTCGGGCGCACCGACCCGGAAGTCGAACTCCGGAGCCGTCCCGAAATCGGGCGGCACCGGCATCGACTGCAGCGCCGCGCGGGGGGTGAGCGGGCCGGACGGCAGCTGAGACAGGACCGGCTCCACCAGGGACAGTGTGGTGACGAAGGTCCCAGCACCGGCCCGGCTGGTCAGGTAACCCTCGGCGACCAGCCGGTCATAGGCAGCCGTCACGGTGTTACGCGAGACCTTCAGCTGCTCGGCCAACTCCCGGCTGGACGGCAATGCCTCGTTGCGGCGCAGTCGGCCGTCCAGGACGGCGTCGCGCAACTGCCGATAGATCTGGCCCGCCAGCAGCCCCGCGGTCCGGTCCAGCCGAACGGCTACATTCACGCTCGTAGATCCTAAGTGGCACCGTCAAGACGCTCTCGAATTGGCTCTGGGATGTGAATACCAGGACTTTTACGGTGGTCGACAGTAGACCGAAAGCGGTCGGCACTTGGTGAAACGACGGGGGTATCAAGTGAGACGACGTGCATGGAAGACACTTATCGCCGTGGCGGTCCTCGCCGGACTGACGGTTCCGATCGGCGGGGCCGCCCAGGCCGCACCGAGCCAGGACGCGGCGCTGGCGAAGGCGCCCAACGCCGCCGTCCGGCAGCAGATGCGCGACCAGCTCGACCGCGCGCCGGCCGGAAAGGTGACCGGGCCGGCCCAGATCACCTACGGCAACGGGGCGTTCGTCGTCGACTTCGCCCCTGAGGTCGGCGCCACCGGCGCGGCAGCGCTGGCCGCACCGAACTGTCCGCAGTACTGGGTCTGCTTCTACGACCTGACCAACTACGGCTATCCGCGCGGCAAGCTTCAGGACTGCGGCCAGCAGGACCTGGCGACGTGGGGCTGGCGCAACCGGGCCAACTCCGCCCACAACAACCACACCGCGTCGTCGCAGCTCTGGGACGTCGACGCCTACATCGGCTACGTCGACCTGGCGAGGGGTGAGGCCTTGGCGGACTTCGGCACCGCCAAGAACAGAGTCGACCTGATCAACATCAACTGCGGCTAGGTTCGGCCGCCAGAACGTGGCCGGCCCATCGAGATGATCGACCCATCCCGCAGTCCAGGAAGCCACCGGCTTCCTGGACTGCGGGAAGCTCCCGAACGGGGGAGCAGCCCCTTTCGGGAGCTTCCCCACGGCGAGTAGGCGACCCCCGGAAACCCCCTGTGGCTTCTGTGCGCCCCGCGCCGCCTGGTTCGCTTCTTCCACCCCAGGGGTACGGCGTGAAGGTTCCGCCGCGACTCCCCGGCGATACCGGCGCTCAACGCGGTCCGCGCCTGCTGTCCGCGTGTGACCACGGTGCGGACGGCAGCGAGAAGCGCCCGCTACCCGCGACTGATCGCCTGAGTCATGCCGGCGATCCGTCCAGTGAGGGGGTCATCCGCTCGGTCGCAGCGGTGTAGGTGGGACGTCTGAGCTGCCCCTGATGCCGACCACAGCGATTCCACAGGGCTTTCGTCTGCTCCGGTCCGGACACTCATCGGCAAGCCCGCCCTGGTGTGCCCGACTTCGGCAACTGCTTCCCATCGGGACTGCCCCACGGGGGGACAGTCCCGATGGAAAGCGATTGCCGGGTCCGCAGATGAACGTGCGGAACACCAGACGCCGGTGGATCGGACCCACGTGTCGCCGTTGTCCACATCGACTTTTCGCAGCCTGTGAAGTCAAGAGTAAATCAAGGATTTAGTAGCTTGAATCTACGTAAATGGGCGGCACCCTTCATCGCGTTGGCGATGGTGGCAGCCAGTGCCCTTGTGGTAACTCCCGCCGAGGCCGGCGTCGCGACCCACACGACCACGATCGAGGACACCGACGCGAGTCACATGGTGTTCTCGGCCGGGTGGAGCGATTGTTCCGGTAACTGTGCCAACGCCGCGGACAACCATTTCAAGTGGACGTCGACGGCCGGCGCGACCGCGACCGTGACGTTCACCGGTACCCAGGTTGTGTTGTACGGGATGAAGGAGCCGTTCGCCTACATCGCGACTGCCAAGATCGATGGCGCGGCGGCGACCGACGTGGACTACTACGCGGCGAGCACCAGCGCGA
>NZ_LLZH01000012.1:0-31121 GCF_001509495.1 Actinoplanes awajinensis subsp. mycoplanecinus
ACCTCAGGCCACGGCTTCGGCTGCATCGACATAACCCCACAATCTATCGATACACCAACGGAAACGGCACACCCACAAATTAACCAACAGGGTCTGCGGACGGGCGCTCCGTATCCGTACCGAAGAAGGGTTGACCGGAACTGAACAGCGGACCCTGCGGTGTAACACGTCGGAAACACGCACCCTAGGATCACCCGGTGACAATGCTTGACATCATCGGTTGGCTCGGTTCCGCGCTGCTCGTCTGGTCCCTGCTGCAGGCTCGGCTGCTGCGGCTGCGTGCCCTCAACCTGGCCGGCTGCCTGGTCCTCATCGGATTCAACGCGGCGCTCGGCGTCTGGCCCATGGTCGGGCTCAACGTCGTGCTCACCGTTATCAACGTCTGGTACCTGTGGCGGATGCTCGCGACCCGGCACGACGAGACCACGTATCAGGTGGTGGAGGTCGGTATCGGCGACGAGTTCCTGGCGCACACGCTGCGGCTGCACGGCGACGACATCGCGAAGTTCAACCCGGGATTCTCCGCGCCGGACGTGCTGCGGCCCGGCGCGGCGGCGTTCCTCGTGGTGAGCGGGGACGAGGTGGTCGGCGTGGTGGTGTTCCGCGAAGCCGGCGACGGGGTCGCGCAGGTGGAGCTCGACTACGTGACGCAGCGCTACCGGGATTTCACCCCGGGCGAGTTCGTGTATCGACGGAGCCGATATTTCGCCGAGCGCGGCTGGCACAAAGTGATCACCCCGCCGGGGATGCGGGCGCCGTATTACGACCGGCTGGACTTCCAGCGGCAGGACGACTCGTACGTGCTGGAGCTGGCCCGCTAGCGCCCTCGTCAGCCGGGCGGCGAGGTCGTGGGTCGCCGGGCCGCCGCCCTGCTGAGCGCTGGCGCGATGGTGTCCCTGCTCGTGGCACGGCGCGGACTGCCACCGTCCGACCGACCGGCGTCCATCGGGGGCGAACGGTCATCCCGGCGGCAGGCACGCGGCGGCCAGGGCCTGCAGGTCGATGTGTGGCATTGTCCGCCGCTGACCGCCTTCGGTCACCTCGACCAGCGGGCTGGTCGACAGCAGGCTGTCTAGCCGGACGGCCCGTTGCGCGGGTTCCTCCTCCCAGACCGACTGCTCGATCGCCTGCAGGTGCGGCACGATGAAGCCGATACGGCCCGATGGAACCAGGACGACCAGGACCCGGCCCGGCTGGCCGTCGTCGGGCGGGACGTGGCCGACCATGGTGGTCAGGCAGAGCAGCGGGATGGCCTGGTTCCGGTGTGTGAAGACCCCGCGTACGCCGGGAAAGTGACCGGTCAGCGGGACGACGTGCTCGGGGTAGGGCAGGATCTCGTTGATCTGGTCGAGGAGGGTTGCCACGTCCACGCCGGCGTTGTAGGTGAGGAAGGTCCGCGGGGTGAAGGCGGCCTCAGCGTCTGCTGTGCCCGCGTTCTGGTGTGTACCCGTCGCGATGCCTAGTGCGGCCAGCGCGCGCAGGCCGGGATCGCGGCGCAGTTCCTCCTCGTCCAGGATCAGGTAGTGCCGGTCCCCGCGGTCGGTCACGATGCCGCTCAGCGCGTGGGGCACCGACACGGCGAACGGGGGCAGCGGCAGGATCTCGCGGTCGGGCACCATGACGATCTGTTTCACCTCGGTGACCGCGAAGACCAGAAGGCCCTCGTCGAAGGCCAGCGCCACGCCGCGATCGGCCTTGGTAGTGTTCAGGCTGCCGAGCCCGAGGTGGATCAGCGGGTCCAGTACGGCCACCTCGTGACCGCCGATGACCACCACGCCCAGGACCGCTCCGCCGCTCATCGGTGACGGCCTCACCTGCAGTTCGGGAATGACCGAGTGGACCCGGTTGACATCGATGCACAACCCGATCGCCGCGGTGTTGAGCAGGATGATGGTGCGCAGCGTGTCGGCCGCCCCCATGTCCTCGTCGGTGTCCTCGCCGGTCGAGGTCTCGACGACGCGCACGGCCGGCAGGCCTGGCAGCCGGCGTACCGCTGCGCTGTTCAGCAGGCTCACCACGCTGCGGTCGTCGGGCCGTTCGAAGATGTCGGTGGTGAGCCCGGTGCCGTCGGCGGAGGCGCATCGTCCGCTCCGGTCGACCACGCCCCGGACGTCACTGGCGAGCAGGCCGAAGATGTGCTCCTCGTGAATCACCACGACGATGATGCCCATCGGCACGTCGTCGTCGGCCACTCCGATGGTGGGCCTCAGGTCTAGCACGGGTACTACCTGGTGGCGGAGGTTCACCGCTCCTATCAGGCCGGCGACACCGGCGGCGAGTGGTTCGAAGGTGGCCGGCCGTGGGATCACCTCCCGCAGTTCCTCCAACGGCAGTGCGAACTGGAAGTCCGCGATCGCGAAGACACCGCACTTGCCGTCACGGATGCCTGCACCGGCGCGGGCCAGGCCGGTGGTGGTCACTGCACGTCGCTGGTCAGCTCGACGATCAGGGACTGCACGGTCTCCGACTCGTTCTGCTGGTCGTCGGTGCCTGTCATGATGCGGCCGATGGTCTCGCCGGTACGGTCGACGCTGATCAGGATGTCGTTGAAGGCCTCCTGCGCCCGGCGCGACACCTGTGCGCCCTGTTCGACGCGGGCCGCCGACTCCTTGATCAGGCGGCCGATCTCGCGAGCCGCCTCGGACGAGCGTTCGGCGAGCTTGCGGACCTCACCGGCCACGACGGAGAACCCGATGCCGTGCTCACCGGCCCGAGCGGCCTCGATCGAGGCGTTGAACGCCAGCAGGTTGGTCTGCCCGGCGATCTCACCGATCACCTGCACGATGGAGGCGATCTCGCCCGCCGACTTCTCCATCAGGTCGATCGCCTCGATGGAGTTGCCCACCTCCTTGTTACCGCGGGTGGCGTTGGCCTGCGTCTGCTGGGCCAGTTCGCTGGCCACCCGGGCATTGGTCACGATCTGATCGGTGGAGGTGCCCAGCCGATTGATCGACTCGTTCATCGCCTCGGACTTGTCAGCCAGGCGTTCGCGCAAGCGCACCTGCTGGGTCACGTCGTAGGCGTACTTGACCACCTTGGCGGGCGCGCCCTTGAGGTCGAAAATCGGGTTATACGCCGCCTTGAGGTACACCGTCCGGTGGAACTTGCCGACCCGCTCGAACTCGCCGGCGATGAACTCGCCACGGCTCAGCCGCAGCCAGAAGTCCCGGTACTCCTCGGAGACCATGTACTCCGGTGTGCAGAACATGCTGTGGTGCTGACTGACGACCTCCCGCAGCGAATATCCGGTGGTCCGCAGGAAGTTGTCGTTGGCCCACAACACATTGCCCTCGAGGTCGAACTCGATGACGGCCTGGGCCTGGTTGATCGCGCTGACCTTGCTCTCGAACTCGGCGTTGCGGGTCTTGGTCTCGGTGACGTCGAGCGCGAACTTTACGATCTTGAAAGGCAGGCCCTGAACGTCGTAGATCGGGTTGTAGCTGGCCTGGATCCAAATCTCCCGGCCGTCCTTGTCGATCCGCTTGTACTCGCCGGACTGAAACTCGCCACGGCGCAGCCGGTCCCAGAACGCCCCGTACTCCTCCTGGGCCGCGTGATCCGGATCGACGAAGATCCGGTGATGCTTGCCGCGAACCTCCTCGATCGAGTAGCCGGTCAGGTCGAGGAAATTGCGGTTGGCTTCGAGGATCTGTCCGTCCAGATCGAATTCGACCACTGCCTGCGATCGGCTGATCGCGTTGACCTTGCCCTCGTACTCGGCGTTGCGCATCTTGGCGGCGGTGACGTCGGTGGCGAACTTGACCACCTTGAACGGCCGCCCGTTGAGATCGAAGATCGGGTTGTAGGTGGCGCTGAGCCACACCTCTCGCGGCCACCTCGTCCGACCCGCATGTACTCACCGGACTCGAACTCACCGCGGGCCAACCGGTCCCAGAAGGAACGGTACTCGTCGCTGGCCCCGTCCTTGGGCGTGACGAAGATCCGATGGTGCTTGCCCTTGATCTCGTCGACGTTGGTGTAGCCCATGGTCTGCAGGAACGACCGGTTAGCCGTGATCACCGTGCCGTCGAGCTCGAACTCGATGACCGCCTGGGCGCGGTCGATCGCGTTGACCTTGCCCTCGTACTCGGCGTTGCGCATCTTGACGGCGGTGACGTCGGTGGCGAACTTGACCACCTTGAACGGCCGCCCGTTGAGATCGAAGATCGGGTTGTAGGTGGCGCTGAGCCACACCTCACGGCCACCTCACGGCCACCCTTGCCGATCCGCATGTACTCGCCGGACTCGAGCTCGCCGCGGGCCAGGCCCTGCCAGAACGCCCGGTAGGCGTTACCACGGGCTTCCTCGGGCAGGACGAACATGCGGTGGTGCTTGCCGAGGACTTCCTCCAAGGTGTACCCGACGGTCTTCAGGAAGTTCTCGTTGGCATCCAGGATGTTGCCCTCGAGGTCGAACTCGATGACCGCCTGCGCCTTGCTGATCGCCTTGACCTTGCCCTGGTACTCGGCGTTGCGCATCTTGGACTCGGTGACGTCCATGGCGTACTTGATGATCTTGAAGGGTCGTCCTTCGAGATCGAAGATCGGATTGTACGAAGCGCGCAACCACAACTCTCGGCCGCCACGACCGATCCGCTTGTACTGGCCCACCTCGAACTCGCCCTGCGCCAGCTGCTCCCAGAACTTGATGTACTCGGGGCTCTCGGCGTACTTGTCCTCCACGAACATGCGGTGGTGCTGGCCCACCACGTCGCCGAGGGCGTACCCGGTGAGGTTGAGGAAGTTGTCGTTCGCGGTGAGGACCACCCCGTCGAGGTCGAACTCGATCACCGCCTGGGCCCGGTCGATGGCGGCGCCCTTGCCGCGCAACTCCGCCATCTGGCGCCGGTCGTCGGTGATGTCGTACGCCGTCACCAGGATGGACTCCGGTTCCCGGCCGCCGTCACCGATGGGGCCGACATTGAACCGGAGCCAGCGCTGCCGGCCGCCGGAATCGATGATCGGGTTGACCTGCTCGATGTTCTTGCCGCTGCGGGCCTCGTCGAGCAGGTTGTCCACCACCTGCGAGGGCAGCCGCCACAACGCCTCGAGCCGCTGGCCCACCACCTCACGCGGCGGCCGGTCGGTCGTGTCCAGCACCTTCTCGTTCAGCATGCTGATGACGCCGTTCTTGGCGTTCAGCACCACGATCAGCCGCTCGGAGGTGAGTAGCCGGAACGCCGACCGCTGCAAGGCGTCCGAGGCGTCCGAGTCGACGATGAAGGAAGGATGCGACACAGCGAGCTCCTCGGCAAGGGCTGAGCGAAGGCAGGACTCCTTCCCCCCTTCGACCGCGTTCCGGCTCGCCTTAGCCCTGGGGTCGGGCTAGGCCTGATCGTCGGCACGGCTGCTCAGCCGGCCGGAGATACGGCTCGTTCGCGGGCGACGGCCCGCACCGTGGGTGCCAGCGCTCCGGCGATCACCGCGTAGCCCGCGCTCGACGGATGGAACAGGTCGGCGCTGAACAGGCCGCGGTCGCGCCCGAAGCCGTCGGTCGAGCTCGCGCGGGACAGTCTCGAATTCTTCGTCCGCAAGCGGTCCGGAACCGGCGAATCGATCAGCGGCGCGTCGTACGACACCCTCAAGTCCCCCGCCGCACACCGCATCACCATCGCCGTCGTCGACGACATCGCCACGGTCCGCATCGACGGCGGCAGGTGTACGCATCGGTGCTCAACGAGCCGGGCGTCAGCAAAGGCCGTGTGCAACTCGGCATGTCCAACCGTGGCGCAAAGAACGCTCAGATCCTGTTCACCGGCCTCACCGTCGAGCCGCTGTGACAGCGACGTTCTCACCGGGCTGACCGGGCCTTGACCGACATCCCCTCCGGGAACCACTGTCGTGTTACCGGCGCAAGCCCATAAAGATTGATTGTCTGCAATATCACGCTGCGTTGCCATGTCGTCACGAATCGACTAGAGCTGAGTTGTTGGTTCGAGGCTGGGAGGTCGCTCGTGTGCGGAATCGTGGGCTGGGTCAGCTATCGGCGGGATCTGCGGCACGAGGGCGCGGTGCTGCGTGCCATGGCGGCAACGATGAGCCTCCGCGGTCCCGACGCGGAAGGGATTTGGCTCGATCAGCATGCCGGGCTCGGCCATCGCCGGCTCGCGGTGATCGACCTCGAGACCGGCGCGCAGCCGATGACCGTCGAGCACGACAGGGCGACGATCGCCGCGGTCACCTACAGCGGCGAGATCTACAACTACCGCGAGCTGCGGACCGAGTTGCGCGGGCTCGGCCATCACTTCCGTACGGCCAGCGACACCGAGGTCCTGCTGCGGGCGTACCTGCAATGGGGTTCCTCCTTCGTCGAACGACTCAACGGGATGTACGCGTTCGGGCTCTGGGACCCGCGCGACCAGGTACTGCTGCTGGCCCGCGACCGCATGGGGATCAAGCCGCTCTTCTATCGCCCGACGGCCGACGGCGTGGTGTTCGCCTCCGAGCCCAAGGGGGTGCTGGCCCACCCGCAGGTCCCGGCCGTCGTCGACAGCGACGGCCTGCGTGAGCTGCTCGGCATGGTGAAGACCCCAGGTCACGGCGTGTACCGGGACCTGCGGGAGGTGCGCCCGGGCGAACTGGTCCGGATCGATCACTCCGGCGTGCGCGCCGTCCGGTACTGGACGCTCACCGCCCGCGAGCACACCGACGACCAGGCGACGACCGTCCGGACCGTCCGCGAACTGCTCGACGACATCGTCGAACGGCAGCTGATCGCGGACGTACCCTTGGGGGTCCTGCTCTCCGGCGGCCTGGACTCCTCGGCCATCACCGCTCTCGCCGCGAAGGCGCTCGGCGCCTCCGGGGCCGGACCGGTGCGTTCCTTCGCGGTGGACTTCGTGGGACAGACCGAGAACTTCCGCTCCGACGAAATGCGCGACACGCCCGACACCCCGTTCGTGCACGAGGTGGCGAGCCACGTCGGCGCCGACCACACCGACATCGTCCTCGACTCGCCGGCGCTGATGGACCCGCTCTACCGCAGCGCGGTCCTCACCGCCTCGGATCTGCCGTCCGCGCTGGGCGACATGTACACCTCGCTGTACCTGTTGTTCCGTGCCGTCCGGGAACGGTCCACGGTCGCGCTGTCCGGTGAGTCGGCCGACGAGGTGTTCGGCGGCTACCGCTGGTTCCACGATCCGGCCGTCATCGCCGCCGACACGTTCCCCTGGGTGGCCGCGATCCGGGCGCTCGCGCCCGGACCCGAACTCCAGCTCTTCACCCCGGACATCACCGATAAACTCGATCTGGCCGGTTACCAGGACGCGGCCTACCGGCAGGCGCTCACCGAGGTCGAGCACCTGCCCGGCGAGTCCCCGCAGGAATACCGGATGCGCGAGGTCAGCTACCTGCACCTGACCCGCTTCGTGCAGATCCTGCTGGACCGCAAGGACCGGATGAGCATGGCGCACGGCCTGGAGGTGCGAGTGCCGTTCTGTGATCACCGCCTGGTCGAGTACGTCTACAACGCCCCGTGGCAGCTGAAGACGTTCGACGGACGCGAGAAGAGCCTGCTGCGGGCCGCCACCGCGGACGTGTTGCCGGCCTCCGTGGTGGCCCGGCGCAAGAGCCCCTACCCGTCCACCCAGGATCCGGCCTACGAGCAGATGCTGCGGACGCAGACCCGTGCCGTGCTGACCGATCCCGGCTCCCCGCTGCGTCCGCTGATCGACGTCCGGGCCGCCCGCCGGCTCATGGACGGCGGCTATGAGGGCAGCTCGTTCGGTATCGCCCGCCGGGGCATGGAGATGCTGCTGAGCCTCGACGAGTGGCTCACCAGGTACCCGGTGAGCCTGCAACTCGACTAGCGGAGATGTCCGGCACGGCCAGACCATGCAGCAGGACCCACGGCACTCCACCACCACTTTTCGTACGGATGTGGAGGCCGTGCCCGTCGTCCAGCCGGACGTGCCGGCTGACGAAGCCCTGTTCCGGCCGAGGCGCCGCGTGAACGAGCCGGCGCTCGGCGGCGGTCATCCGGGCGATGCGGCGCCGCAACCGTTTCACCGCCCGTCGCAGCTCAGGTGCGCAACCGCGCGCAGAGAACCGGGTCCGCCCGACCGGGCCGGCCCCGGCCGTCACGCCCGCAACCCCCGGGCCGTCCCCGGCCGCCGTCGGAGGAATACTGAGTTCTTCCCGGAGAAAGGGCTGACCGATGGAGTACCGCACCCTGGGTGGCACCGGCACCATCGTTTCGACGCTGTGCCTGGGCACCATGACGTTCGGCAACGAGAGCAGCGAGGAGGTGTCGCACACCCAGCTCGACCGGTTCGTCGAGGCCGGCGGCAACTTCGTCGACACCGCCAACGTCTACTCGCAGGGCCTCTCCGAAGAGGTCATCGGCCGCTGGCTGGCGGCCCGATCCGGCGTACGCGATCAGGTTGTCATCGCCACCAAGGGCCGGTTCCCGATGGGTGACGACCCCAACTCGGCCGGATTGACCAGGCTGAACCTGTCCCGGGCGCTCGACGCGAGCCTGCGCCGCCTCGGCGTCGAAACCATCGATCTCTACCAGGCGCACGCCTGGGACCCGCTGACGCCGATCGAGGAGACGCTCGCGTTCTTCGACCACGCCGTCCGCGCTGGCAAGATCCGCTATGTGGGGGTCAGCAACTTCCTCGGCTGGCAGCTGCAGAAGGCAGCCCTGATCGCCCAGTTCCGCGGCCTCGCTCCCATCGTCACGCTCCAGCCGCAGTACAACCTGCTGGTACGGGAGATCGAATTCGAACTGGTCGACGTGTGCCGCAATGAGAACATCGGCATCCTGCCCTGGTCACCGCTGGGCGGCGGCTGGCTCACCGGCAAGTACCAGCGCGACAGCCGGCCCACCGGCGCCTCGCGTCTGGGCGAGGATCCGGGCCGAGGTATGGAAGCCTACGGTCCGCGCAACTCCGACACCCGTACCTGGCACATTCTCGACGCTGTCCGCAGCGTCGCCGCTGAACGCGGCGCGTCGATGTCGCAGGTCGCGCTCGCCTGGCTCGCCGACCGCCCCGCGGTGACCTCCGTGATCCTCGGTGCTCGCACGCTGGAGCAGCTCGACGACAACCTCGGCGCCGCGGGACTGCACCTGTCGGACAAGGAGACCGCACTGCTCACCGAGGCCAGCACCCCGGTGGTCGGCGAGTATCCGTACGGCCCGCTCGGCGTCGCCCAGCGTGACCGGCGCATCTGAGGGCCGTTCTGAGGACCGGCTCCGGCAGACTCCGGGCCTGGCGTGGCAAGATCAGTGTTTTCTTGAGCGTCTGTTCAAGGCCGCCAGAAGTTGCGGTAGGCCGACGATAGTGACCGCCGTGGAACGACGGAATCTTCTCCGGGCGGCCGCAGTCGCCCCAGCAGCAGCGCTGATCCCCACCCCGGCGCTGGCCTACGACGCCAGCAGCAAGAACGGCGGCAGGTCCGACAGCGCAAGCCCCCGGTTCGCGCTCGCGGTCCTGCCCGACACCCAATACCTCTTCGACGCGGACTCGGCCGACCCGGCTCCGCTGCGCGAGACGTTCGACTTCCTGCTGCGCGAGCGCGGCGGCGAGGACAACGTCGCGTTCATGACCCATCTGGGCGACGTCACCGAGCACGGAACCGAGCAGGAGATCGCGCTGGCCGGCCAGACGTTCAAGGCGCTCGACGGCAAGCTGCCGTACAGCGTCCTCGGCGGCAACCACGACGTGAGCGGCGACGACCAGCGCGGCTCCACCCCGTACCTCAAGACTTTCGGCCCTTCGCGGTTCAAGCACCAGCCGTCGTTCCTCGGCGCGACCGCGGACGGCTACAACAGCGCGCACGTGTTCAAGGCCGCGGGCAGGCAGTGGCTGGTGCTGGCGCTCGACTGGCGCATCTCCGACCAGGGCATCGCGTGGGCGCAGGGCGTGCTCACGGCACACCCGACGCTGCCGGCGATCGTCACCACCCACGACATCGCGTTCGCCGACGACAACGGCCAGGCGTACCTGTCGGACAACGGCCGGCGCCTCTGGGACCACCTGATCAAGGCCAACGACCAGGTGTTCCTTGCGCTCGGTGGCCACTACTGGCCGCCCGGCCGCACGGTCCTCAAGAACGACGCCGGACACGACGTCCACGTCCACATCACCAACTACCAGGACCGCTACTACGGCGGCGCCGCGATGATCCGGCTCTACCACTTCGACCTCGAGCGCAACCGGGTCGACGTGGAGACGTTCGCGCCCTGGTTCCTGGCCCGCGACCCCGCCAGGCGTACGCCGCTGGAGGCCGAGACCATCGAGCTGACCTCGGACGTCAACCGGTTCAGTCTCGACGTCGACTTCGACGAGCGGTTCGCCGCGTTCGCGCCGCCCGCGCTGCCCAAGCCGCGCCCGGCGGCCCAGGTCGTCGACCGCCATACGGTCGCGTACTGGCGGTTCGACCAGGCCGGGCAGTCGGTCGCCGACGGCGCCCAGGTCAAGGACTGGACGGGCAAGGGCAATGACCTGACCGTACGCCGGCTGGCCAACAGCACCGCCGAGACGCTCACCCTGGCGGCCGACCACCACGAGGGCGCCCCGGCGCACGCGAGCCTCAAATTCGACGGCGGCAAGAACCCCGACCGCGGAGCGATCCTGCAAACCGGCCCGAACGCCCCCGTGAACAGCATGAAGTTCCTCGGCGGCTACACGATCGAGCTGTTCATGAAGCTCCCCGACCCGTACGAGGGCGACCACTCGTGGATGGGCGTGTTCTCCTGGGAGGGCCGCAGCGGCGACGCCGGCAAGCACGCCGGATACAGCGAGACCGAGACGACGTGCAGCATGAACGTCACCGGTGAGCGGTTCCTGCAGTACAACGTGTACGCGCAGGTCGGCGACGTGAATCCCACCGCCTGGAGCCACGCGCTGCCCACCGGCGTCTGGCAGCACGTGGCAATCGTCAACGACGGCAAGCGCAGCGTGGTCTGGGTCGACGGTTCCAGGATCGCGCGCAACCCGAGCCGGATCACACAGGGCATCGCGACTCTGGGCCGGCCGTTCACCCTCGGCGCGAACAGCGACAACCTCTCGTACGGGCAGGGCTTTTACGGCTGGATCGGCGACGTCCGGATCAGCGACCGCGCCCTGAAGCCGTCGGAGTTCCTCCCGAACGGCCACTTCACCAGCTGAACCGCTTCCCAGACCGGCGCCAGCCGGCCACGCCGAAGCCGGGGTGCGCGGCACCATGACGCGCACCCCGCTCGGCGGCCGAAGAATGTGGCGTGCCTCGACCGCCGCCGGGCTCTCCGGTGGCATCGATGATCAGCACACAGCCCGAACTGGTCGAGCGCGATTGCCTTCCTGATCAAGTAGTCGCCGCGGCCGCCGTCGTCGCGGCGACGGCTCTCGGTGGTGACCAGCTCGATGATCATCTCCGCGCTGTGGCCATGGATCCCGCCTTCGACGCTCGACTGCCGGCGCCGGTGGAAGGCCTGGCCAGTGCAGCGCTCGAAGCGCTCGGGTCGGTCGCCGACCGGTGGCGTCGGGAACGGTCCAAAGACACTGACGCCGCCGAAGCAGGTCGGATGATCGCCGCACTCTCGCAGGTCCTTGCCCATATCAGTGTGGTGGATGACCTCGACGCGATCTGGAATGACGCCTGTGACCACGGGGCGGACGGGGAAGTTCCCGAAGGCACTCCCCCAGGCATCCAGCACCTCGCCTCCTTGCTGCGCATCCACGGTTCCGTGATGGGCGGAGGCTTGGCCTTCGCCTTGGAGGTCAACGAACCTTTCGGGTCAGGCGCGCCATCGATGCCCTGAACTATTTCGGGCTGGCTGTGGCAGCGGAGCTCTTGGAAGACACCCTGGGGCGCAGTTCGAGGGGCGAGGACTCCAATGCGTGGCCCACCGACGACGACTTCGACGGCCTGACCGACGGCGACGTGCTGGAGACTGCTTTCAGGGTAAAGGTGCTCGAGGTCCCAGCCGACTTCGGCCGGGCATGACGGGTGGGCCGGTCAGCGTCTCGGCATAGCCGCGAGTGTCGTGCGCTCGCGTCCGAGGCCGATGGGGTCCTCCCTGATGAACCATGGCGCTGGGCTGACTGCGGCGTCGAGTCAGTCGGATCCGACTGCTGTGGATGCTCAGCTTGCCGGCCGACACGCCGATGGTAGCGGCGAGCACTCGTCTTGAAGGGGAGCAGCGGATGGGCCTGCAGCAGGCAAGTGCGGTGTCGACGCGCCGGCCCTTCCACGGATCGCTGATCGAGCAGGTACTGGCCGAGCGTGCCGTTTTTCCGGTGTTCCAGCCGATCGTGGATCTGGTCACGCAGGACGTCGTCGGGGTCGAGGCGCTGGCACGTGGCCCGGCGGGTTCCGCGCTGGAGTTTCCTGATGCGCTGTTCGCCGCTGCGATCGAGGCAGGGCTGTTGACGGAGCTGGATCAGCTGTGCTGTTCCCGTGCCCTGGAAATCGCCCGGGACGCGGGCCCCGTCGTGCCGCCGCTGGTTTTCGTCAACGCTGAGCCGGCCGGGCTGAGCCGGCCGATGTCACCGGAACTCAAAGCGGTGATCTACGGCGGTCTGGCGTTCCGTATCGTGCTGGAGTTCACCGAGCGTGCGCTGACCAGCCGTCCTGCCGCGTTGCTGCGAGTGGCCGACGCCGTACATGCGGCCGGTAACGCGGTCGCGTTGGACGACGTCGGCGCCGATCCTGCTTCGCTGGCGTTCCTACCGCTGATCGAGCCTGAGGTCGTCAAGCTCGATATGCACCTGATTCGCCACCCCTACGCGGCCGGCACGCATGCGACGGCCGCCGCCGTGTGCGGATACGCCGACCGCAGCGGTGCCGTCGTTCTCGCCGAAGGCGTGGAGACACCCGAGGACGCGGTGAACGCCTTGGCTCTGGGAGCGCGGTGGGGGCAAGGCTGGCTGTTCGGCCGTCCGGGACCGCTGCAGGCACTGCTGGGCCGCCACCGGGTGGCGCATACCGGGTTCGACCGGCCGGCGTCACGCACCGTGTCAGCGTCCGATGACACACCGTTCATGATCGCTTCGCGCCGGCATCGCGTGCGCACGGCGAGCCGTCGCATGGCTGATGCGCTGCTCGGCCAGGTGGTGGCGACGGCGCTCGACCGTGGACGCGGCGGCGTCGTGGCGTGCTGTGTCAACGGGCCCGGGCCGCCGCCGGCGTGGTTGGCGGATCTGACCGGCGACGGCAACGGCTTCACCTGCCTCTGGCTGTTCAGCGGAACGCCTTTGCCCGCCACCCGAGGCGCGCATCTGCAGATACTCGACGATCGTGACCCGCTGCGGGAAGAAACCACCATCGCCGTACTCACTGAGGAGCATTCGGCGGCACTGTGCCTCAAGGCGGCCCCACAGAATGGTGGCGGCGAGGACGTAGAACTCGTGCACGCACAGGACCGAGAGACTGTGCAAGCCATCGTTCGTACGATGATGCGCCGCTTGCCGTCATGGTGAAGGCCACGGGCGCGAACCACCCGGTCAGGTAGACCCGTGCCTGCCGGCGTGCGCCGCGCGGACCGGTGTCTGCCGGCTGCCGGCGCTCACGTGCGCGGGCGTCACCCGGGGCGGCACGGTCCCGGCGCCGAGCGGCTGTTTACCCGAAGCCACGCCGGGAAGATGGCCACCATGACAGTTGACGGTCGCACCGGTCTCGTCCTGGGTGATCCGGCGTCCGCCACGCCCCTGCGGGTGGCCGCGGTGGTGCGGGCCGGGTGGGGCGCCGTGCTGCTGATCGCCCCGGTCCTGGTGCTGCGGTCCTCCGGACCGCGGCCGGTGCCCGCCGCCGCCATCAGGGTGGCGCGGTGCTCGGCGCGCGGCAGCTGGCGCAGGCAGTGGTCACCGCCGCCGCGCCGACCGGCCGGGTCGCTCTGCTGAGCGCGGCCATGGACTCCCTGCATGCGAGCACCGATATGGGGCTCGCCGTGGTGTCGGCCCGGTGGCGGCGCATCGCCCTGGTCGATGCCGTCATCACCGCCGGGCTGGCCGGGGCGGGCTGGTACGCGCGCGGGCGGCCGTAGCCGGCTGCCGGCGGTTCACGGCCGCACGGATCTTTCTTCGCCCACTCACGCTCGACTGAACGCGACAACACCGACCGGACCGTCACTCGCTGCGGGCAGCCCTCGCCGGGCCTTCCCCTGTCGCCGGCTCGCCCACGCGAACGGAGTCCGTCGGTACTGCGGCCACCTGCTGAACGAAATGCAGTAGCTCGCAGCGCGGAGCGGCGTCCGCTGAGTGTCCTACGCGGCAGGCCGATCATCGCGATCAGGCCCGGTGTGCCCACGCCCGGTGCCGTCGGTCACGGACACTCCGACGCAGCGTCACTGCGCTCACCTCGCCGGTACGGTGGGTGCCATGGCCCGGCGCTGGTGCAGCCACACGTCGAAGTCCTGGGCTGCGACCGGCCGCGAGATGAAGTAGCCCTGAACCGCGTCGCAGCCGGCTGCGCTGAGGGCCTGCCCGGTGGCGTCGTCCTCGACACCCTCGGCGACGACGCGTAGTCCCAGGTTGCGACCCAGTTCGACGGTGGATCGGACGATGACGGCGTCGCGCGCGCTGCTGGTCATGCAGCTGACGAACGACCGATCGATCTTCAGCTCCTGGACCGGCAGGTTCTTCAGGTAGGCCAGGGAGGAATATCCGGTACCGAAGTCGTCGATCGACAGGTGCACGCCCAGGGCGTGCAGCTCCTTGACGACCTGCAACGCCCGGTCGGGGTCGGTCATGATGGCGGTTTCGGTGATCTCGATGGTCAGCAGGTGCGCGGGCACCTGCCAGTACCGGAGCCGGTCGGCGACCTGACCGGGCAGCCCGAGATCGAGCAGGCCCTGTGCGGACACGTTGACGGCGATGCCGAGGTGATGGGCGTCGTCCAGCCATGAGCGGCATTGCCGCAGCGCGGTGTCGAGGACGAACCGGGTCAGTGGGTTGATCAGGCCGGTGTGTTCGGCCAACGGGATGAACTCGTCCGGCGCGATCAGGCCGTGGTCGGGGTGCTGCCAGCGGACCAGTGCCTCGGCGCCGAGCACGTCGCCGGTCCGGGCGTCGACCTTGGGCTGGTAGTGCAGGAACAACTGCCCTTGCTCGATGCCCCGGCGCAGGTCGGCGGCGAGAGTCAGCTTGCGCGGATCGGTGCTGTCCTGGCCATGGTCGAAGACCGCGAAGCCGGTGCGTTTGGCTTTGGCGGTGTACATCGCGATGTCGGCGCGTTGCAGCAACTCGTCCGGGTTGTCGCCGTGCTGCGGGTACAGCGCGGCGCCGATGCTGCCGGTCACGGTCAGGCTCAGTCCGCCGACCTCGAACGGCTTCAGCATGGCGTCGTGCAGCCGGGCCGCGGCCGCAGCGACATCGTCCGGGCTGGTGACGCCCGGCAGCAGCACGGCGAACTCGTCGCCGCCGAGACGGGCCACCGTTTCGCCGTCCCGCAGGTTGTCCCGCAAGCGCGGGGCGACCTGCATCAGGAGCTGGTCGCCGTAGTGGTGACCGAGCGTGTCGTTGACCTCCTTGAACCGGTCAAGGTCGATGAGCAGCAGCGCGGCGCCGCCGGCGGTGATCGCGGCGTTGATGTCGTCCCGCAGGCGCAGCCGGTTGGGCAGTCCGGTGAGCGCGTCGTGGGCCGCCTGGTGCGCGGCCCGGCGGAACGCCCGGGCCCGTATGCGGTACGACTGACCGACCAGTCCGGCGATACTGCATGCCGCCAGGGCCAGAATCACCACACTGCCGATCCGCGCCCGGTTGCTGCCCTGCTGCGCCAGGCGCTCGTAGTGGTCCCCGGCGTCGTCGAGCGCCGCGCGCAGAGCGGTGAAGGTCGGTTCGGCGTTGTACTCGTCGACCCGTTCGGCGGCCAGCAGTTCGCCTTCCGCCAGGAGATCGAACTCCCGGTCAGTGGCAGCGTCATAGGCCAGGAAAGCCTCCTGCACGGCAATGGCTCGCGGGTCGCCGGGATCACGCTGGGAGAAATTGGTGCCGATGGCGTCAACCGCCGCATCGATCTGCTCGCGGGCCTGTAACAGCGCCGGCGGCAGGCCCTTGGCGAGCATGGCCCGTGACTGCAGGGCGTTCTGCTGCCAGGCGGCGTTCTCGACCCTGAGCAGCAGTGCCCGCAGCTCGTTGCGGTGGGCTGCCTCCGTCTGCAGTTCGGTGATGGCAAGCGCACTACCGGCGGGCACGGCCAGTGCGGCGACGAGCATCAGCACGGCCACGCCGCGGCGCCGCAGCGCCGCTCGCCGCGGATTGTCCCGCGAACGAGGACCCCGATCCGGCGAACGCGACTCCGCCGCCAAGCCACCACCGTCGTCGCTGGAGACCTCGTTTCGCCGCGCGGTTCGGAAGGCCCACATGCCGGATCTCATCGGCACCGAGGCCGGCAGGATGAGCGAAGCCGACTTCGACGAGCGACACCCGCAGGCGCGACGGGTCAATCCTGGGCGACCTCGTCGCGTTCCGTTGCATCGCGGCCGCCGGCAGCAGGCGATCAGCTCATCGCCGGCAGGGACGGCGGCATACCAAGATCACTTGCGCACGGCGGCCGATCAGTCGAACCACACACGGTCCGGGACCGGTCCGGCAATTGACCGCCCAGTTTCACCGCCTTGTCGTCGAAGCTCACGGTGCCGATGGCACGCTGGATCATGGCGCGCCGGGACCGACAGCGACGGTTGCCGACCGCGGCGGCGCGCGGCGGCCCGGAAGCCCGGCCATGTCGTCGTCGCGGGCGGAAGCCGGCCCCCGTCAGGAACAGGAGTCCAGCCCGCGCAGCACCCCGTCACGGTACGAAGCGATCCGGTCGAACGCGCCCGTGCCGGTCTGCTCGCTCGCCCGCCCGAACGCCAGCAGGGCCGCCACGGCCTCGTCGAGGTCCCCGGGTGACAGCGTGAGACCCTGCCCCGGCTGACGTTGCAGCTGTTCGTGGGTCCACGAACCGGCCAGGCAGTCGACGGTCAGCTGGCCGCTGCGGGTGGACGTGCTCTGACCCCGGCGGTCCTGCGCGGCCCGGGCGAACAGGTCGCCGAGCAGCATCCCGACGGCGTTGTCACCGATGTTCCGGTACAGCTGCGGCCCGAGACGGCCGTTGTCGAAGGTCACGAAATCGCCGGAGGTGCAGTAGAACGCGGAACCCCCAGCGGCCGGATCGGGTGCGGGACAGGCCGGCGGCGTCCCGGTGAACGGCTCGACCCGCAGGTCTCGCCACGGCGCTCCGGTGAGCTGCGGATAGGCTCGCGACCAGTACTCCTGAGCATCGTCGGCGAGCGAGCTGACCGCTTCCGCGTAGGGCAGGTCCCCGCCGTTGGCGGCGTCCTGCCGGCTGGTGAACGGCACCTCGGTCACCGGAAGGGTGCCGGCACGGTACGCCGCGCAGGTCGCGGCGCCCTTCTGGACACCGTCCTGCAGCGCCCGGATGCGGTCGAACGCGTTGCCGTGCGCCTCGGGGGCCTGGGCCGGCGTGCCCGGCTGGTCGCGCAACTGCAGCAACCCGGCCACGGTGTTGTCGAGCTGGGCGGGCGTGACACCGCGGAATGCCGGCGAGTGCCCGGCGAGCACGTCGGCGGTCCAGGCGCCGGCGAAGCAGTCGGCCTGCTGTTCGAGCACGACGGTGGGCTGGTCGCCCAGGGCGAGCCGGGTCTGGACGGCGTGTCCGTACTCGTGGGCCAGGACGACGCCGACCAGCAACGGGCCGAACTGCTGCTGCAGCTGCGGGATCAGGGTCTGCGCGTCCCACGCGATGAAGTCGCCGTCCGGGCAGTAGAAGGCGTTCGGCTGGTACGCGGTGCGCTGGTCGCCGCACGCGGGCGGCAACGAGGTTCTGGTGTACGGGTGGTATCCGCCCCGGACCGGTACGAAGGCGGCGCCGTCACTGAGCGCCGGGTAGGCCCCGGTCCAGAATCGTTCGACGTCCTGGGCCGCGGCGGTTGCCACCTCGTTCGGCGTCCGGCCGGCGGCGGACGAGGGGCGGGAGGAGGTGCCCGCGTCAGCGGACGCCTCCGGGCGAGCCGATTCCCGCACCGTCACACAGCCGGACACCGCGGTGAGCAGCAGAGTCAGGACAACCGCGGTAAGCGCGCGGTACCGGGTCTCCGGCTGTTGCGGGTTCGGCATCGCCGCCTCCGGTCACGTCGTTGCCTCGATGCTACGTCGTGGCCCGACTAACCGGGGCCACGCACGGATATGCGCCGCCGGTGCCGCCGTCCGGCGGGTTGCTTGTCGGCGGACGACAAGCAACCGGCGAGGCGTTGGGTGCCGTCGTCTACCGGCTCCGGTGTCCTTCTTAGTCAGATGGGAGCTTCGCGAGGTTCCCGTGTGGGCCTCGACCCTCCTCGACCCCGGAGACGGCAGATGACCGCACCAGCGAGGCTCTCCCGCGTACGAAGAACAGCCGCGACCGCGCTGGGCGTGGTTCTCGCCCTGGCGCCGCTCGCCGTGGCCCGGCCGGCGGCCGCGGCGCCCCCGTTGCAGCAGGTGATGTTCGTCGGCAACAACTGGGCGGGCACCATCGACGTGATCCGGTCCACCGGAACGTACGCCCGGGTCGGCCGGATCAACGCGATACCGGACAAGAGCGAGCGCCTCTGGGCGATCTACCTGAACCCGATCGCGCTGGTCTTCTACCTGGCCATCCAGGCGGGCCCGGGGGAAGGGCACGACCAGTACGTCGACGACATGTACACCACCCCGGACGGCAGCGCCGTCGTCGTCTCCCGGCCCAGCTTCGCCGACGTCGTGCAGATCGACCTGCGCACCGGGGCGATCAACTGGCGGTTCCCGGTCTCCGGTTACCGGTCCGACCACATGGCCATCTCACCGGACGGCAAGAAGGTCGCGGTCAGCGCCTCCACGTCGAACAAGGTGCACGTGCTCGACATCGTGACCGGCCGTGAACTGGGCCAGTACGGCACGGGCGACAAGCCGCACGAGAACATCTTCAGCAAGGACGGCAGGTACATCTGGACCATGTCGATCGGTGACGTGAACACGTCGCTCGACGACCCGTCGCAGGACTGGACCAAGGGCGACCGGAAGATCACCGTCGCGGACGCGACCACCTACGCGGTGGTCAGGTCCATCGACATGCGGACCAGGCTGGACGCCGCCGGCCGTGCCGACCTGTCCGACGCGATCCGCCCCGCGGTCTTCAGCCCGGACGAGTCCAAGCTGTACTTCCAGCTCTCGTTCTTCGCCGGCCTGGCCGAGTACGACGTGGCCACCGATAAGATCACCAGGGTGGCCGACATGCCGAAGAACCCGGCCACCAGCGCCGACCGCACCACCTGGGTGAACGACTCGCGGCACCACGGCCTGTCGATGGCGCCGGACGGCTCGAAGCTGTGCGTGGCCGGCACCATGGACGACTACGCCACCATCGTGTCGAGGGCCACGCTCACCGCCGGCCCGCTGATCACCGCCGACAAGCCGTATTGGGCCACGGTCAGCGGTGACGGCAAGGACTGCGTGATCTCCGAGGCGGGCGCCGACCAGGTGACCGCGATCAACTTCGCCACCGGGCAGAAGGTCACCTCGGTGGCCGTCGGCGACCATCCTCAGCGGGTCCGGGTCGGCTACGTCCCGGCCGGCTGGACCGCGCCGTAACGCGACGCCGGGTGCGGCCCGGGCGATCCGCCCGGGCCGCTGCTCACCAGGCTCGCACCGACCGGAAGGTGGTGCGGATCTGCTCGACGACGGCCGCACCCCAGTCACCGCCCTGAGCGAACCAGCCCGAGTAGCCCAGGCGGCGCATGAGGGTGCTTCGTCATCGACGACAAGCTCCGCACGGACATCGTCGAGCACGGCACCCGCACCCGGGCGGTCATCGTCAGCGACCACGACGACGAGATCGACCACTGGTTCACGGTCAGCTACACCGTCCAGGGCGAGCAGCACAAAGCGAACCTCCGCTGCCCCTGGGTCATGGACGAGGTCCGGGAGGGCCGGGAGCTGATTGTCTACGTCGACCGGGCGAACCCGGAATCCATCGCCACCGAGGACGGCTACGCGACGCCGGTCTGGACCTCTGCTCCCGGCGGCCTCGCTGTCCTGGCGCTGCTCGGCGTCTTCGTGGCCGTCGTCGAGGGCCTGCGGTCCGTCCGCCGCGGACGGCGTGCGGAGCCACGAGACACTCGCTGATGACCGGTGGGCCCGGCCGGGTATGCGGGGCCCGTGGCGGGGCATCGGCACATCATGAGCGTACGAATCGGGACGTCGGGGTGGAGTTACGCGCACTGGGACGGCGTCCTCTACCCGCCGGGCACGCCGGCGCGGGACCGCCTCGCGCACTACGTGCGACGGTTCGACACGGTCGAGCTCAACGCGAGCTTCTACCGCTGGCCCGCGCCGGCGACCTTCGCCGGTTGGCGGCGGCGTCTACCGGACGGGTTCGAGCTGACCGTCAAGGCTCCCCGGGGCCTGACGCACGCCAAGAAGCTCTACGCGCCCGAGGAGTGGATCCAGCGGATCACCGCCGGCCTGCACGAGCTCGCCGACAGACGTGGCGTTCTCCTCGTACAGCTGGGACCGAACCAGCGGCGCGACGACGACCGGCTGGCGTACTTCCTCGACCGGCTGCCGGGCTGGGTCCACACGACCGTCGAGTTCCGGCATCCGAGCTGGCACCACGACGCCGTGTTCGACCTGCTGGACCGCCGCCAGGTGGCGTACTGCGTGATGAGCGGGGCCCGGTTGCCGTGCGTGCTGCGGGCCACCGCCCCCTTCGTCTACCTGCGCATGCACGGGCCGGACGCCGATCACTTGTATGCCGGGTCGTACCCGGACGACAACCTGGCCTGGTGGGCCGACCGGATCCGTGAGTGGACCGGTCAGCGCAGGCAGGTCTACGTCTACTTCAACAACGACGGCGAGGGCAACGCCGTGCGCGACGCCGAGACCCTGCGTCGCCTGCTCGCTTGAGCGCCGCCGCGGGGCGTGGCGCCCGGTGGTCAGTCGACGACGGACAGGGCCTGGCTCGGGCAGACCAGGGCGGCATCGCGGGCGGCCTCGACCAGGTCACCGGAGGGATTCTCGTCGAGAACGATGACGGTTCCGTCCTCCGGGTCCTGGTCGAACAGCGCCGGCTCGGTCAGCACGCACTGCCCGGCTCCCACGCAACGACGCGGATCAGCGATGACCCTCATCACGAACCTCCGTCACCAGGTGACCGGCATGTGGTAGACGCCGTAGATGGCGGCGTCGGACTTGAACGGCAGTTCCTCGACCGGCGTGGCCAGCCGCAGCGCGGGCACTCGCCGCAGCAGCGTGTCGAAGACGATCTGCAGCTCGGCGCGGGCCAGGTTCTGCCCGAGGCACTGGTGCGGGCCGAACCCGAAAGCCACGTGGTGCCGGGCCGGTCGGCCGATGTCGAACGCGTCCGGCTCGTCGAACGCCTCCGGGTCCCGGTTGGCGGCCTGCCCGAGGGTCAGCACGCCCTCGCCGGCCCGGATGGTCACCCCGCCCACCTCGGTGTCCGCGACGCAGAGCCGGGCCACCACGGTGTCCACGATCGTGAAATAGCGCAGCATCTCCTCGACCGCACCCAGCGTCCGGGCCGGATCGGCACGCAGCGCGTCCATCTGCGCGGGGTTGCCGAGCAGTGCCAGCGTGCCCAGCGAGATCATGTTGGCCGTGGTCTCGTGTCCCGCGACCAGCAGCAGGAAGCCCAGGCTCACCAGGGAACGACGATCGTAGTCCCCGCCGGCTCGGCTCTTGCGGATCTGCCGGCCCAGCAGGTCGTCCGGCGGAGCGTCCTCCTTGCCGGCGATCAACTCGTCGAGGTAGTCACGGATCCGGCCGAAGGCGGCCCGCCGCTCGTCCTGCGGCGTCTCCCGCTTGATCATGGCGGCCGTGTTGACCTGGAAAAAATCATGATCCGTGTACGGCACGCCGAGCATCTCGCAGATCACCATGGACGGCACCGGCAGGGACAGCTCCTCGACGAGGTCGGCCGGCCGCGGTCCGGCCAGCATGGCGTCGAGCCGTTCGTCGACGATCTGCTGCATCCGCGGGCGCAGCGCGGCGATCTGCCGGACGGTGAACTCGCCGAGCACCGCCCGGCGCGCCGGCCCGTGCTCCGGTGGATCCATCGTCAGCATGCTCGGGGCCGAGTCGTCCCGCGGAAGCGGCTGGCCGGCCGGCGCGAGGTTCGGGAAGTCGGCGTGCGTCCGGTCGGCACTGAAGCTCGGATCGTTGAGTACCTGACGGACATGCTCGTGTCTGGTGACGACCCAGCTCTCCCGGCCGTCGGGCAGGCGGATCCGGGTGACCGGATCTTTCTCCCGAAGCTGTCCGTATTCTTCCGGCGGCGCATACGGACAGTGCCGTACCAGGGGAAATTGCAGCATGGCGGTACTCCTTGTCGGAGAAATCCGGCTTGTCCCCGAACCTACCCACCGGCCGGAGGGTCGTCCACCGCGATGGTGGCCGCCCCCGCGGGGCCACCGGGCCTGATGTGCCGCAATGCCCAAAAAATAGTTATCGATCAATCCCTCGCCGGTCGCCGCGCGGTCCCCCTCCGGCGTCGCGGTCCGGGTATCCGCGCCCTACGCTGCCCGCATGGCCGTCATCGATCTCGGACGGGTCGGACCCGCAGGTGACAACTCGGTGGGCGCATCCCGGCCCGGCCCGCTCCGCCGGTCGCCGCGGCGCCGGTGGCTGGTGACGGTCGTCGCGGTGTGCTGCGGGCTCGCGGTGACCGGCTCGGCGCGCCCCGACCCGCGGGGCCTGACCCCGCTCTGGGACGTCCCGTTCACCCTGGACGCCAACTCCTACCAGCTCGTCGGCGACGGCATCGTCGTGCTCGACCGGCCCACCGGCCGGCTCACCGCCCACGACGCCCGCACCGGCGCGGTGCGCTGGTCGGCACAGGCCGACGACGCCGACGGGCTCGCCGGCGCCCGGGACGGTGTGCTGCTGATCCGGGCCGGGGTCACCGTGACCAACAAGGTCGTGCCGGAGGGCTCCCCGTTCGCCCGGGAGTTCACCCGGAACACCACTGCCGTCGACGCGGCGACCGGCCGGACGCTCTGGCGGCAACCCGGCGAGACCGTCACGGTCGTCGACGACCACGCCCTGCTGCTGGAGTGGGACGAGAACGGCGAGCGGGCCCGGCGGATCCGGCTGGTGCGCCTGCGCGACGGCGGCACGATCTGGTCGCGGGACGGCGGCGGCGCGGCCTCCCTGGCGATCGACATGACCTCCGGCGTACGGGCTGGGCGCGTGCTGGCCGTCACCGTGCGGGGCCGGGCCAAGGTGATCGCCATGACCGACGGCTCCGTGGTCACGAGCGGAACGCTGCCCCGGCCCGGAGTGGCGCGCAGCGAGGACTCCTTCTCCGTCACCCTGCACGGCGGCCAGCTCTACCAGGACCGGACGGTACGGGGCCGGACCACGATCACCGCCTACGAGATCGACACGCTGCGGCAGCTGTGGAGCCTCGAGCAGCCGTCGGGCGGCTCGTTCGGCTGCGGGCCGGTGGTGTGCGTCAGCGACGGGGAGTCGATCTCCGGCCACGACCGGGCGACCGGCGCGCGGCTGTGGCGGCTCTCCGCGGTTGCCGGCGTCTACCCCCTGACCGGCGGCCTGCTGCTGACCGAACAGGAGAACGGCGCCCGGCACACCGTGCTGGAGGCGACCACCGGGCGCCGCCTCGGGGAACTGGGTCGCGGCCTGCCGGTGTGGGACTCGCGGGGCCACCTGACGTACCTGATCGCGGGAACGCGGCAGCCGCCCGGACGGACCTCGGTCAGCAGCGTCGACCCGGCGTCCGCCGAGGTAGTGCTGCGCGGCACCGTCGCCTCGGCACAGAGCTGCCGCACCGAGGGTGACCTGCTGATCTGCGTCACCGAGGACAACCGCCTCGCCGTCACGGACCTCGGCTGACGACCGGCGCTAGTACCCGAACTTGCGCCGGGCACTGCGCCGGTTCACCCGGGCCGGCCACTCGTCCGCCGGGTCGCGCCGGGGCCGCCGCTCGCCCGGCTCACGGTCCTGGGGGAAATCCCGCACGGTCAGCACCAACCCCTGGACCAGGCGGTCCTCGCGCAGATCCCGGTACGTGATCTCGACCAGCACCGGAGTGCCGTCGGCACGCACCAGCGAACAGCACACCGCGCCGTCGCCGGAGCCACGGAAGGCCTGACGCAACCGGTCACGGTCGTCCGGCTGCACCAGATCGCCCAGTGTGGCCAGCGGCGGCAGGGCGTCGACGCCGAGCAGCCGGCGCAGCGAGGAACTGGCGAACCGGATGCGCTGGTCCTCGTCGATCACCGCCGTCATGTCCACGCTGTTCCCGATCACCGCGCGGAGATAGACGTCGCTGTCGTCGCGGCCGACCGCCTCCATCAGGCAGATCCGATCCAGCGCGAGCGCAGCCTGACCGGCCAGCACCTCGAGGGTGTCGCGGCTGACGGCGAGAGCGTCTCGGCGCCCCACCAGGATGAGGGCTCCGCCACGGGGCCGGGCGACGGCGAGCGGTTCCAGCCAGAGCGGGCAGACCAGTGTCGCGTGGTCGTTTTCCGCCTGCTCGATCCACCAGCTGCGGTGCGGCGAGCCGGCCGCGGGGCCGGGCACCGCTGCCGCCGCGAGCTCATCGTCGTCGATGGCAAGGATGGCGCTGCGGATGGCCTCCGGCCGTATGAGCTGGGCGATCGCGGCCCGGACGGCCTCGTCGACGGCACGTGGGTCGGCGGCGGCGACCAGCGCGGCGCTCGCCTGCCGTAAGGCGCGCTCCCGCGTCAAGGCCTGCACGTTCAAGATCACCGCGTCGGTCAGCCGGGTGATGGTCAAAAGAAGCGTGAGCGCACCGGCCACGGCGATCACCACGCCGTCGTCGACGGTGCCGTCGACCGCCTCGATCAGCAGCACGATCGGCGGGGTGGCGACCGAGACGCCCAGCAGCGTCGCCCAGCGGCCGAGCCACGGGCGCGGGCGCGGTGTCGCGGGCCGGGTGAGCCTGGCCATCGACGGGTGCAGCGCGGCGGCGCCCCACGCGAGGTAGAGCACCACGAAGCCGGACTCGCTCAGCCGGTTCGGCCACAGCGGCTGCACGATGTCACTGCACAGCACACCTGCCGCGCCGATGACCAGCAGCACGGCCGCAGGGTTGCGGCCCGCGGCGACCAGCAGCCGGATGACGACCGCGAGGAGCAGCACGGCTCCGATGACGTACGCCGCGGACACGCCACCGATCCGGCCCGCGTCACCGATGACGAACACCCACACCACCAGCATCGCCGAGCACGCGAAGGCGAGCAGGTCGATGAGCCGTGCCCGGTCGACGAGAATCGCGCCGGCCCGGGTCAGCTGGAGCAGACTGCAGGCGACCAGAACGAACATGGCGTAGAAGCCTGCATCGGCCACGCCGGGCCGGTGCAATGCGGTGGAGACGTCGCCGACGGTGCTCGCCACGACGGCACCGGCGAGCAGCAGCCAGGGGCCGGGCCGGGCGGGCCGGTGGCGACGGACGCCATGGACGACGGCGGCCGCGCTGCCGATTCCCAGCACGAACCATCCGATGGCACTCAGCACGCCCCACTTGTACCAGCGGCGTTGCCGTGTGTACATACCGGTCAACCGAGCGCGACGACCGCGCAGCACGATGCTGCCCGGCGGACTGCCCGTCGCCCGGGGGTTGGCCGCTGCGGTCGTCCTCTCGCAGCCTGACTAGCGTGAGTGGCATGGACCGAGATCTCACCGCGGTACGTGACCTGGTCGCCGGCCTCGCCGAACAGGCCGGACGGCTTCAGCTCGAACGGCGCGACACCCTGCGGGTCGGCGCGCCCAAGGCGCACGTCAACGACGTGGTCTCCGACGTCGACATCGCCAGCGAGCGCCTCATCGTCACGGCGATCCTCGCGGCCTGGCCCGACGACGCGGTGCAGGCCGAGGAGGGCAACGGCCGCGCGGGGACCAGCGGGTGGACCTGGGTCGTCGACCCGCTCGACGGCACCCGCAACTACATCAGCCGGACCGGGCCGTGGTCGGTGTGCATCGCGCTCTACCACGACGAACGCGCCCGGCTGGCCGTCGTGCACGAGCCCGTCGCCGGCGAGACGTTCAGTGCGATCGACGGCGGCGGCGCGTTCCTGAACGGTGCACGGCTCCCGGTGCCGGCCGGGACGTCCCTGGACCGGGCGCTGGTCGGTGTCAGCTTCCAGCCGAACCCGAAGACCAAGGAGCGCGCCGCGCGGGTGATCCGCGACCTGCTCCCGGTGACCGGTGACATCCGGCGGCTCCCGGCCGCGCTCAACCTGGTCTACCAGGCCGCCGGGCGCCTCGACGGCGGCGTGGCCCTCGACACGTTCCTGTGGGACATCGCGGCGGGCGCGCTCATCGCCCGGGAGGCGGGCGTGATCCTCGGCGGGCACGGCGCGGAGTTCACCACCGAGCTGACCGTCGGGGCAGCTCCGGCACTCTGGGACACCCTGGCCGAACGGGTCCGCGCGAGCGCGTGAGACGACGGGAGCTAGCCCGCGAGCTCCGTCGCGACCCGGGCGTCGAGCTCGCGGGTCGCCGCGTCCATCGCCGGGATGCCGTCGCGGGCGGCGGCCCGCAGACTCTCCGGGAAGATCGACCCCGGGTCGTCCGCGCCGTCCTCGGGCATCTGATAGCGCAACTCCGGCGACAGGTGCACGATGATCGGCGAGATCAGCGCGGGCAGGTCACCGGGGTCCGCCGCCGACGTGCCGGTCGGGATCCACTTGCAGTGCACCCAGGCATAAACGGTCTGCGCGTCGGGTGAGCTTCCCATCGGCCGGCCCTCGCAGAGCGGACGCCAACCGGCTTCCTGGGTCACTTCCCGGACGAATCCGGCGTCCTTCTCCAGCGCCCGCACGGCGCGATCGGTGGCGGCCGCCGACTCCGGGGAGTTGATCACCGGCTCCTCATCGGTCGCCACATACACCGCGCCGCCCGCCGCGATCACGACCGCTGCCAGCACAGCCCACCGGTTCCGGTTCATGCCGCCGACCCTAACGGTCCGTCTCAAGGGGACAGATCTGTTAGACAGACCGGATGCGCCGACGCCTTCTCCCCCCTCGCCGGCGCCCTGGCCGTCGACATGCTCGGCAGCGGCCTGCTCCTGCCCATCTCGCTGCTCTACTTCACCGACGTCGCCGGCCTCCCGCTGGGCACTATCGGTCTGCTGCTGAGCGCCGCCGCGATCGTCTCGCTGCCGGTGCCGCTGCTCGTCGGGCACGTCGCGGACCGCTACCGCCCCACCGACCGGGTCATCCTGGCCCAGCTCATGCAGGGGGTGGCGTTCGCCGCCTACGGCTGGGCCCGCACCCCGCTCACCGTCTTCCTGGTCGCCGCGGTGGCCGCCGGTCTACCTCGTCGACGCGCTGCCCGCTCCGCACTGGCTGATCGGCCCGTTGCTGACCGCCAACATGATCCTGCTCGCGTCCGGCCAGGCCCTCGCGGTCCGCCTGGTCCGCCCGCTGTCGCGCGCCCGGGGCCTGGCGCTGGCCGGCGTGCTCTGGGTGGCCTGGGCGCTGGTCTACGCCGCCGCGCTCCGCGTCCCGGCCGCCGCACTCGTGCCGTACCTGCTGCTCGGCATGATCTTCTACGCGGCCGCCGACCTGATCCACGCGCCGCTCTCCAACGCGCTGTCCGCCGCGGCCGCCCCACCCGCCCAGCGCGGCCGCTATCTCGCGGTCTACCAGTACAGTTTCGCCTTCGCCAACATCCTCGCGCCCACGTTCTTCACCGCACTGCACGCGCGCGGCCCGGCCGTCCCCTGGCTCGCCCTCGCCGCCCTGGCCGCGGTCGCCACCACCGCGATCTGGTCCCTGAACGACCCCCTCAAGGCCCGCGAGAAAATCAAGATCTAACCCCGTTTCGGTACGCATACGGAGCGCCCGTCCGCAGGCGACACGCCACGTCCCGTGGCAGCCTCGCGCGGCACTGCGGCCCGCTCCCGACCGTGGCGCGCCTCACCGCCGCCCGGGTGGAGAGGTACCTGCGCGATATCCAGCGGAAACAGTTCACGTTTAGCGTTGCCTGGAGTCGAGCTACACCGGCGCCCACGGCCGGCATTCGTGGAGTCCGAAATGCCATGGAAGGGTGTCATGAATCTTCTCCTGCTGACGGACAACCAAGGCGATGTGCTGCCTGCCCTGGACCTGCTGCCGTACGCCGTCCAGGTCTCCCCTCGAGACAGCTGGGCCCAGGCGATCAAGGACCCGCAACTGGCCGCGGTCCTGGTCGACGCGTCCGGGCAGCTGACACAGGCCCGCAGCGCCTGCCGGGCCCTGCGCGCGAACGGCCTGAGCATCCCGCTGATCGCCCTGGTCCGCGACGCCGGCCTGGCCGCCATCGGCGCCGACTGGTGCATCGACGACTTCGTCCTGACCACCGCCGGCCCGGCCGAGGTCGCGGCCCGGCTGAACATGGTGGTGGACCGGCGCGGCCTGGAGAACACCGCGAGCGACGACACGATCCGCGTCGGCGACCTGACCATCGACTCGCACAGCTACACGACCCGGCTGCGCGGCGAGGCCCTGTCCCTGACCTACAAGGAGTTCGAGCTGCTGAAGTTCCTCGCCCAGCAGCCCGGCCGGGTGTTCAGCCGCGACCAGCTGCTGCGCGAGGTCTGGGGCTACGACTACTTCGGCGGCACCCGCACCGTCGACGTCCACGTCCGACGCCTGCGCGCCAAGCTGGGCCCGCGCTGCGAGACGATGATCGGCACGGTCCGCCAGGTCGGCTACAAGTTCGTCCCCCCGGCCACACCCGGCAGCCTCCGCGACACCGCCCAGTCCATCTTCGACGACGCCATGACCGCCCCCGAGCCCGCCCGGGACCAGTCGCTGATCACGTCGTAGGCCGCGCGGACCGATGACGGGCCGGTCGCGCGGTGATTCGGCGGCCTCAGCGAGGCAGGTGTGGCCGCGGTCAGTTCGCCGGGAAGTCGGCGAGCTCGTTCACCGCGGCCACCAGCGTCGCGTCCATGCCGGCGTCGACCAGCAGGGCATGCACGGCCGCCCCGGGCCCGGGTGGTCAATGACCGATCAGGCGGTCGGCGAGGTCGGAGCGGCGATACAGCACCGCGCGGCCGTGCCGGGCGCTGACCAGCAGGCCGCCGGCCCGCAGCGCCCGCAGGTGCTGGTTGACCGCGCTCGGCGTCACCCCGAGCCGGGCCGCCAGCTCGCTCGACGACGCCGGCGTCGCCAGCTGCACCAGCAGGCCGGCCCGATGCGCGCCGAGCAACCCCGCGAGCGCTCCCGGCGCCGGCAGCGGCTGTGGCTCCCACAACGTGCCCAGCCCCCGCGCCAGATAGATGATCATCGGGGGTTCGTCGGGGTGGATCGGGGTGGCGGCGCTACTGGTCCACATCGACGGGACCAGGGTCAGCCCGTCGGCGGCGGGCCGGGTGTACTCGAGCCGGCTCCGGGGGTGGATCTCGACCGTGTCACCGGTGAGCCGGACCCGGCCGGCCAGCCCGGCCAGCATCGCCGCCAGGCCGTGCTGGGCGATCTCCCGGCCGCGGAACGTGACGTCACCCTCGAGCAGGGCCCGCATCCGCGGCCAGTGCGGGGCGAAGCACAGCTCCCAATATCCGGTGAGCGCCGCGACGATCCGGTCGAGCACGCCGGGGCCGCGCAGTGGCACGGGCAGCTCCCCCGGCCCCCGCAGCAGGCGCAGATCACGGTCGACGATCCCGGGCGATGTGCCGCGGATCGCCGCCAGCTCGTCCTCCAGCCGGGTCAGCGGTGACCACGGCCGCGGGGTGAGGAAGTCCGGCGTCCACAGATCGTCGTTGACCAGCGCGAACAGCAGCTCGGCGTCGAGCCGGTCGCGGACCCGGCGCATCTCGCGCACCCACGGCAGCTGCAGCGGGTAGCGCCCCGGATCCCGCCAGGCGTGCAACGACAGCACCAGCTCGTTGAGCGGCGAGATCGCGAACCGCACCCCGCCCAAGTCCTGCCCGACCAGCTGATAACGCACGACCATGAAGCAGAACGCTACATCGTTCGCGGGCCGGCACCCCCGCCTGCGAGAACCAACGGGTGACAATCACAGGCCACAGCCCGGTCGAACGCGTCCTCACCCTCTCCATCGCGGCCTCCTCCCTGGCCAAAGGGGTGTTGTTCGGCGTCAGCGCGCTGTTCTTCACCACCGTCATCGGGCTCTCCCCGGCCACCGTCGGGATCGGCCTGACCGTCGCCGGCGCGGCCGGGATGGTGGCCGCGTTCAGCGCCGGGCACCTGTCCGACCGGTTCGGCGCGCGACGGATCCTGGCCGTGGCGACGGTCGTGCAGGGTGTGGCGCTCGCCGGGTACTGCTCCGCATCGTCCGCGCTCGGCTTCACGCTGATCGCCTGCGTCGCGGTCGGTGCGCAGGGCGCGCAACGCACCGCGCAGGCGACCCTGCTCGCGCTGCACTTCACCGGCCCGGACCGGGTCACCGTCCGGGCACGCCTGCGGGTGGTCACCAACGTCTTCGTCGGCGCCGGATCCGCGGCGGCCACCGTCGCGCTCGCCACCGGCACGCCGGCCGGGTATCTGGTCGCGATGCTCGCGGCGTCCGCGCTGGTCCTGGCGTCGGCCGCGCCGCTGCGCCACCTTCCGGCCGGGCCTGTCGACGCGGCGATGAGCGATCCGGAACGGTCTGCGGCGACTCCGGGCCGTTCACCGTTGCGTGATTTCCGGTACGTCGGGATCGCCGCTCTCTACGGCGTGCTGACCATCCAGTTCGGGCTGCTCACCGTCGGGATGCCACTGTGGGTCACCCTGCACACCAGCGCCCCGGCCACCACCGTCGCGCTGCTGCTCGTGCTGAACACGGTCCTGGTCGCGCTCTGCCAGGTGCCCGCGGCCCGGCTGGTGACCGGTGTGCGCGCGGCCGGCCGTACCGTGATGGGGTCTTCGCTCTTCCTGGTCCTGACCTGTCTTCTCTATGCCGCGGCGGGCCCGGTGCCCGCGCTGGCCGCGGTGACCCTGCTGGTCCTCGCGGTCCTGGCCGCGAGCGCCGCCGAAGTGCTCTCCGAGGCAGGCGAGTGGTCGCTCGCGTTCGACCTGGCCGACCCGCGCAGCGCCGGCGCGTATCAGGGGGTGAGCCAGACCGGTTTCGCGGCCGGCACCATGCTCGCGCCCGCGGTCGTCACCGGCACCGCGGTCTCGCACGGCACCCCCGGCTGGCTCCTACTGGCCGCCCTGTTCCTCACCGCCGGCACCGCCACCCACCACCTGGC